>NZ_JAIVPF010000060.1:0-27788 GCF_053528595.1 Leucobacter sp.
GCGCCGGTGCCCTACGATCCGCAGCTCGAGGCGGGCCTCGCGTTCTTCCTCGACCTCGTGGAGCGGATCCCGCTGCGCGCGCACACGATCCTCGACAACCGTGCGCACTTCGCCACGGTGATCCCGCCCATGGAGGCGCAGGCCGAGAGCCGGGCCGTGCACTGGGAGGACCGGGTGATCCCCGGCCCCGCGGGCGCACCCGACATCGAGGTGACGATCGTGCGACCGGCTGGCGACGGAGCGGCTCCGGGCGAAGCGGGATCGGGATCCCCCGCCGCCCGCCCCGCGGTGCTCGGCATCCACGGCGGCGGCTACGTGCTCGGCACCCGCTTCTTCGGCACCGGCGAGCTGATCGACCTGGCGGAGCGCTACGGTGTCGTCGGCGTGGCGGTGGAGTACCGCCTCGCCCCCGAGCACCCCGCACCGGCCGCGGCCGAGGACTGCTACGCCGCGCTCGCGTGGATGGCCGAGCACGCGGCCGAGCTGGGCATCGACCCCGCGCGGATCGTCGTCTCCGGGGCCTCGGCGGGCGGCGGGCTCGCCGCCGCCGTGGCGCTCATGGCGCGGGATCGCGGCGGCCCCGCGCTCGCGGGTCAGCTGGTCAACTGCCCCATGATCGACGACCGCAACAGCAGCGTCTCGACCTGGCAGTACGACGGCATCGGGGCGTGGGATCGCAACAACAACGACACGGGCTGGGACGCCGCGCTGGGCTCGGATCGCGGCACGGATCGGGTGCACCCGTACCAGGCGCCGTCGCGCGCGGCCGAGCTGTCCGGGCTGCCGCCGGCCTTCCTCGAGGTGGGCTCGGCGGAGATCTTCCGAGACGAGACGATCGACTACGCCGGCCGCATCTGGGCGGCGGGCGGCGAGGCCGAGCTGCACGTGTGGTCGGGCGCCTACCACGGCTTCAGCGGGTTCTCGCCGGACGCCGTGGTGTCCCGGGCCGCACTCGAGGCGCGCGACAGCTGGTGGCGCCGGATCCTCGCCCGATGAGCGCGCGCAGTGCCGCGGGCGGCGCTCGCGCGTCCCGCAGGCTCCCCGCGAAGCCGCCGATGGGCCTGCTGCGCATCACCCTGGTGCTCGGCGCGCTCGAGGCGTTCGGCCCGCTCTCGATGGACCTCTATCTGCCGCAGCTGCCGCAGCTCGCCCGCGCGCTCGACACCTCCGACGCGCTCGCGCAGGCGACCATGTCGGTGTGCATGATCGGGCTCGGGATCGGCCAGCTCGTCGCCGGGCCGCTCTCCGACCGCTTCGGCCGCAAGCGGCCGCTCGTAGCGGGTGTCGTGCTCTTCGCGGTGCTCTCGGCGGTCTGCGCATTCGCCCCGACGATCGAGGTGCTCCTCGCGGCGCGCTTCCTGCAGGGCCTCGCCGGGTCCGCGGGTGTGGTGATCAGCATGGCGGTCGCGCGGGATCTCTTCCACGGCGTCGAGCTGTCGCGCATGCTGTCGCTGCTGGCGCTCGTGTCGTCGCTCACCCCGATCATCGCGCCGGTGATCGGCGGTCAACTGGCACGGTTCATGGACTGGCGGGGCATCTTCCTGGTGCTCGCCGGGGTGGGCGCGGCGCTGGTGCTGGTGGCCCGGTTCGGGCTGCGGGAGACGCTGCACGAGGGCCGGCACACCGGCGGCGCGCTGGGCACGACGGCATCGCACATCGGGGCGGTGATGCGGGATCCGCTGTTCGTGGCGATCATGATCGCCGGCTGTCTCGGGGGCACGGCCTTCTTCGCGTACCTGTCGATGTCGAGCTTCGTGCTGCAGGGCGAGTTCGGCCTCACACCGCAGCTCTTCAGCCTCGTGTTCGCGGCGAACGCCCTCGCGCACCTCGGCGGCGCCCAGCTGAGCCGGGTCTTCGTGCGCCGCTTCGGAACGGTCCGCATGTACCTCACGGGGCAGATCGCCGGAGCGATCGCCGCGATCGTGCTGCTGGCGGCCACGCTCCTCGGCGCTCCGGCGCTCGTGTTCATCCTGCTGCTGGCGCTGTACCTCGGAGCTTCCGGACTCGGCGGGCCGAACGGCACCACGATCGCGCTCGGCGGCCACGGATCGCGGGCGGGCACCGCTTCGGCCCTGCTGGGCATGGCGATGTTCACCGCTGGGGCGGTGATCGCCCCGGTGGTCTCGGCCCTCGCGGGCACCTCGACGCTGACGCTCGCCGCGACGGTCGCCGCGGGCGCCGTGCTCGCGGCCCTGATCGGCCTGCTCGCAGTGCGCCGTCTCGCGCCCGCCGCGGCTGTTCCCGCAAAGACAATCGGGTTACCGCGCGAGTCAAGCGCCGTGAAGATCGAAGGATTACCCTGAAGGCAAGCAACCGGACTCAAGGTGGAGGTTCTTTCCATGGATACGTATGCAGAGCTGCTCGAGGCGGTCACGGCGAAAAGCGGCGAGACCCGCGATGCCGTGGACCCCGCGACCGGGGAGGTCATCGGGAAATCACCGACGCAGACCGTCGCGGATCTCGAGGCCGCGATCGATCGGGCCGAGGCCGCGCAGCCGGCATGGGCCGCGCTCAGCGACGACGAGCGCAAGGCCTACCTGCATCAGGCCGCCGACAAGATCAAGGAATCCGCGGAAGCCCTCGCGGAACTGCTCTCACGCGAGCAGGGCAAACCCCTCAACGGCCCCAACGCCCGCTTCGAGGTCGGCGGCTGCGAGGTCTGGACCCGCACCGCCGCCGACACCCCGCTCCCGGTCGAGGTGCTCGTGGATGACGAGTCCGGTTACGCCGAGATGCACTACCGCCCCATCGGCGTGGTCGGCGCGATCTCCCCCTGGAACTGGCCGATGATGATCTCGATCTGGCAGATCGCACCCTCGCTGCGCATGGGCAACACCGTCGTCATCAAACCCGCCGACACCACCGCACTGTCGGTGCGGGCCCTGGTCGCGGTGATGAACCAGGTGCTGCCCGAGGGCGTGCTCAACATCGTCACCGGTCCCGGCCGCACCATCGGCGACGCCCTCACCAAGAGCCCGAAGATCGGGAAGATCATGTTCACCGGCTCCACCCCGGTGGGCAAGCAGATCATCGAGGCCTCCGCCGACAACGTCACCCGCCTCACCCTCGAGCTCGGCGGCAACGACGCCGGCATCGTGCTGCCCGATGCGGACCCCGCTGCCATCGCCGAGGGCCTGTTCTGGGGGGCGTTCATCAACACCGGCCAGACCTGCGCCGCCCTCAAGCGCCTCTACGTGCACGACTCGATCTACGACCAGGTCGTCGAGGAACTCGCACAGTTCGCCGCGAACGTGCCCATGGGCGTCGGTCTGAACGAGGACAACGTGCTCGGCCCGCTGCAGAACCGCGGCCAGTTCGACACCGTCGACCGTCTCGTGCAGGCCGCCAAGGACTCCGGCGCCCGCATCGTGCTCGGGGGCGACCCCGACTACGACGCGCCGGGCAACTTCTACCCGACCACCCTCGTCGCCGACATCGACCCCCACAACGATCTCGTCGTCGAGGAGCAGTTCGGGCCCGCCCTGCCCATCATCCGCTACACCGATCTCGACGAGGTCATCGCCCTCGCCAACGAGCTCGAGTTCGGCCTCGGCTCCTCCGTCTGGAGCGCCGACCGCCAGAACGCCCTCGCGGTCGCCGCCCGCCTGCAGGCCGGCACCACCTGGATCAACTCCCACGGCGGACTCCACCCCATGGTGCCCTTCGGCGGCGCCAAGCAATCCGGCTACGGCCGCGAATTCGGCGTCGAAGGCCTCAAAGCCGTCGCCGAACCCCACGTCATCAGCGGCTGACACCCACACGCGGAAGGGGGCGGCGACCGATCGGTCGCCGCCCCCTTTCGCGTGCCGGTGGCGGCGGACCGCGACCGGCCACGGTTCGCGGATCCCGGCGACGGCACGGCGGCTCGTCCGCGTGCTATCCTCGTGGCGATCGTGATCCGCAGACAGGAGGTGAGACCCATGAACGCAGTATTCGCAGTGGGCGCTCCTCGCAGTCCACGATCGCGCGGCTGAACTCGTCGCCCACGGGAGCGCCTCTCAGGCAATTCGCGAAAGGCGACTCCCATGCACACCACCTCTTCCACTCCGCATCCCGCTTCCGGTTCCACTTCGGACTCAGCTTCCGGTTCCGCTCCGCGTTCCGCTCCGCGTTCCGCTTCCGCTTCGGATCCCACTCGGGACCCCGCTTCGGACTCCGTCCAGGACTCCCCATCGATGACGGCCCCGGGTGAGACGCGCCCCTCGCGTGAGCGCGCGCTGGTGCTCGGCGGCGGCGGCTCGACCGGCAACGCGTGGCTGATCGGCATCGTCGCGGGCCTCTTCGACGCGGGTCTGGATGTCACGACGGCCGATCTCACCGTCGGCACCTCGGCGGGTGCGACGGCCGCGGCCCAGCTGGCCGGCGCGACCCCGCCCGAACTGCTCGCCGCCGTTCTCGAGTCCGCGCCTCCGCACGGGGCCGATCCGGCGGGCGCCGATCCCACGCGGGCCGACCCGGCGGAGGCCACCGGCCGCGCACCCGGCGCGAGCGCGCCGGCGACCGACCACCTCGAGAGACTCAGAAGGGTCGTCGCCGACGCCTCGGATGCCGCCGATGCGCGTCGCAGAATGGGCGCAGCGGCGCTCGAGCGAGGAGCGCGATCGAACGGCTCGTGGCAGGCGCGCTGGCGCGCCACGGTCTCCTCCCGGTTGCCCGATCGACGCTGGCCGCGACGCGAGCTGGCCATCACGGCGGTCGATGCCCGCACCGGCGACCCGGTCGTGCTCGACCGCCGCAGCGGGGTCGAGCTGGTCGACGCCGTGGCGGCCAGCACCGCCGGCGGCGGGTTCGCGTACCGCATCGGGGACCGCAGCTGCATCGACGGCGGATACCGCGCCAACGCCGAGAACGCCGACCTGGCGGCCGGGTACGAGCGGGTACTGGTGCTGTCTCCGCTGAGCGGCCGATCGTTGCACCCGCCGAGCTGGGGCACGCACCTGGCGACCCAGGTCGACGAACTGCGCGCACGCGGCAGCCGGGTCGAGACGGTCTTCCCGGGCGCCGGCTCCGAGCACCTGTTCGGCGCCCACGCGATGAACCCGTCGCTGCGGCCGGCCGCCGCTCGGCTCGGCTACGACCAGGGCCGAGCACTCGCCGGCCCACTGGCCGACCTCTGGCGCTGACGCGGGCCGGCACCCGCCGAGACCGAGCCCACTCGCCGAGACCGCAACGAACATCCGCGCTGGAGGACGCGGTTTCGCGCAATCGGCTCTGTCTCGGCGGGAGTCCCAGCGCGGCCAGCCGGAGGAGCCCCTGCGAGCCGGAGGAACCCCTGCGAGCCGGTGGAGGGAGCCTCGATGGGCGGGGCGGGGCGGGGCGGAGCGGAGCGCCGCTACGCGCGCGGGTTCCGCTCGACGTGGGCGAGGAACCGTTCCGACCAGCGCTCGAGGCGCTTGCGCAGGGCGGGATCGCTCGCGGCGCCGGTCACGGGATCGAGCTCCGACGCGTCGAAGGTGAGGTACATCTCGGGCTGGCCGAGGGTCGGCATGTCGAGGTACGCCAGCACCTCGCGCAGCTGGTGCTGGGCGAGCGCCGTGCCGAGGCGCCCGCCCGAGGCGCCGAGCACTCCGGCGGGGATGCCGGGGAACGCGTTCTCTCCCCCGGGGCGCGATCCCCACTCGAGGGCGTTCTTCAGCGCCGCCGGCATCGAGCGGTTGTACTCCGGCGTCACGAACACGATCCCGTCGACCTTGCCGAGCTGCTCCTTGAACCGCGATGCAGCCTCGGGGAAGCGATCGTCGAGGTCGCGATTGTAGAGCGGAAGATCGTCGATCCGCAGTTCGACGAGTTCGGCGCGGTCGCCGATGACCTCGGTGACCGCTGCCAGGATCCTCCGGTTGATCGAGACCGCCGAGAGACTCCCGACGATGGTGCCGATGCGCATGGCGCCCTCCGTTTCCCGGCCCCGGATCGCGGCCGTGCCTCCAGACTGGCCCGCCGGTTCCGCCCTGTCCAGCCCTTGCGCGGAACACTAGGCTTGCGGCATGGCGACGATTCCGGACGACATCCGCGCGTACCACGAGGGCCTCGACCACGAGGCGCGCCCCATCTGCGATCTGCTGCTCGGGATCATCTCCGCCGAGCTGCCGGACGCCGAGTGCAAGGTGTGGCATCGTCACCCGGTGTGGTTCTTCGACGGCAATCCCGTGGTGGGCTACGACCGGCTGAAGGCGTCGGTGCGCCTGCTGTTCTGGAGCGGCCGGTCGTTCGACGAGCCCGAGCTGGCGGCCGAGGGCAGCTTCCAGGCCGCCGAGGCGCGCTACACGGATCCCGGCCAGGTCGATCCGGAGGCGCTGCGCCGCTGGCTCGCGAAGGCCCGGGAGATCCAGTGGAACTACCGAGACATCCGGCGCAACCGGGGCCTCGTCCCGCTGCGGGGCCTGCCGGAGGCGCCGGGAACCGCACCCGCATAGGCCTCGAACGGGAGACGGCGCCCCGGGATTCATCCCGGAGCGCCGTCTGAGGCCCTACCAGCGGGGTTTGCGCTTGCCGTCCGAGCGATCCGAGCCCGAGTCGCGCTTGCGGTCGTCGCGCGGCCCGCGATCCTGCCAGCCGCCGCGGTCGTTGCGATCGCCCCGGTCGTTGCGGCCACCGCGGCGGTCGTCGCCGTCCCAGCGGGGCTTGCGGTCTCCGCGGTCGTAGCCGCGGTCCCCTCGGGAATCCCGGTCGTAGCCGCCGCGGTCCCGGTCGTATCCCCCGCGGTCCTGGCGGTCGCGATCGTAGCCGCCGCGATCCCCGCGGTCACCCCGGTCGTAGCCGCCGCGACCCTGACGATCGCGATCGTAGCCGCCGCGATCGCTCCGGCCGCCGCGGTCGTAGCCGCCGCGATCCCCGCGATCGCTCCGACCTCCGCGATCGCCGCGGTCGTAGCCGCCGCGCTTGCCGTCGCGCACCGGCCCGGTGTCGGGCCGCAGCTCGATGAGCTTGCCGCTGATGCGGGTCTGCGCGAGCGCGTCGAGGGTGTCGCGCGAGAGGTTCGCGGGCAGTTCCACGAGCGAGAAGTCGTCGCGCATCTGGATGCGGCCGAAGTCGTCTCGGCCGAGGCCGCCCTCGTTGGCGATCGCGCCCACGATCTGCCCGGGCTTCACCCGCTGACGGTGGCCCACCTCGATGCGGTACATGCGCAGATCGTCGCGCTTCGGGCCGCGCTCGCCACGATCCCGGTCGCCGCGGTCGCGATCCGAGCGGTCGCCGCGGGCACGATCCCGCGCCCCGTCCTCGAGGAAGCGCGCGGCCTGCTTGCGGTCCCGCTCGAACTTGCGGTCGTCGTCCTCGGTGAGCAGCAGCGGGGTGTCGCCCTGCGCGACCACCGCGAGCGCCGCGGCCACATCGGCCTCGGGCACGTCGTGGTGGCGCACGTAGTGGTCGATGATGTCGCGGAAGGCCTCGATGCGGGGCTTCTCGTCGAGCGCCGCGGTGATGGCGTCGTCGAAGCGGCTGAGGCGGGTCGCGTTGACCTCGTCGACGCGCGGCAGCGGCATCTGGGTCAGCGGCTGCTTCGTAGCCTTCTCGATGGCCTTGAGCAGGCGCTGCTCGCGCGGCGTGACGAAGCTGATCGCGTCGCCCGTGCGGCCGGCTCGGCCCGTGCGGCCGATGCGGTGCACGTACGACTCGGTGTCGATCGGCAGGTCGTAGTTGATGACGTGGCTGATGCGCTCGACGTCGAGACCGCGCGCGGCCACGTCGGTCGCGACGAGGATGTCGAGCTTGCCGTCCTTCAGCGCCTGCACGGTGCGCTCCCGCTGCGCCTGCTGGATGTCGCCGTTGATCGCGGCGGCCGAGTAGCCGCGGGCGCGCAGCTTCTCGGCGACCTGCTCGGAGTCGCCGCGGGTGCGGGTGAAGACGATCATGCCGTCGAACTCCTCCACCTCGAGGATGCGCGTGAGCGCGTCGAGCTTCTGGGTGTACGAGACGACGTTGTAGCGCTGCGTGATGCTCGAGCTCGTCTGGGTCTTGCCGGCGATCTTGATCTCGCGCGGGTCGTTGAGGTGCTGCTGCGAGATGCGGCGGATCTGCGCCGGCATGGTCGCCGAGAACAGCGCGACCTGCTTGGTGTCGGGGGTGCCCGCGAGGATCGTCTCGACGTCCTCGGCGAAGCCCATCTTCAGCATCTCGTCGGCCTCGTCGAGCACGAGGTACTTGATCTCGCTGAGGTCGAGGGATCCGCGGTTCAGGTGATCCATGATGCGGCCCGGGGTGCCCACGACGATGTCCACACCGCGGCGCAGCGCCGACAGCTGCTGGCCGTAGGCCTGGCCGCCGTAGACGGGCAGCAGGTGCACCTCGGGCATCTGGGACGCGTAGCTCTCGAACGCCTCGCAGACCTGCAGCGCGAGCTCGCGGGTCGGGGCGAGCACGAGCGCCTGCGGCACGCCCTGGCCGGGCTCGATGCGGCTGAGGATCGGCAGCGCGAAGGCGGCCGTCTTGCCGGTGCCGGTCTGTGCGAGGCCGACCACGTCGCGGCCGCTGAGCAGCACCGGGATCGTGGCCTCCTGGATGGCCGACGGGGTCTCGTAGCCGACCGCGGTGACGGCGCGCAGCACCTCGGGGGCGAGGCCGAGGTCGGCGAAGGTCACGCGCTCGGGCGCGGCGGGCTCGGGCTCCGCGGCCGGTTCGGCAGCGGACTGCTCGCCGGACGGCTGCTCCTCGGCGGGCTGCTCCGCGGCGGGATCCGCCTGCTCCGCGGCAGCGGCTTCGGGATCGGATGCGGTTTCGGGCTCGCCTGCGGCGTCAGCGGTGTTCTCGGGATCGGATGCGGGGGCGGCCGGGGTCTCGGCGTCCGCGGGAACAGCGGGCTGGGTCTCAGCCGGTACAGCGGCCTCCGTGGAGGCCTCGTCGGTCGCGGCCGTCTCGTGGGGCTCTGCGGCGTCGACGTTTTCGGAATTGCTCATCATACAATCCTACCCCGGATCCCATGCCGCCACGCCGAGTCGGGCTGGCGTCCACCGCCGGCGGTCCGGGCCCGGCCCTTCACGCCCCGGCACCCCGGCGCCCCCGGGAACGCGGCACCCCGGGAACGCGCGTCAGTAGATGTCACCCAAAGGGCCTTTTGGTGACATCTACTGACGCGCGTGCGCTGGGAGGACCCGCATCCACTCTGGGATGGCGGCAGCGCCGCACCACACGGCGGTCCATGGCGGCAGCGCCGCACCGCACGGCGGTCCATCGCGGCAGCGCCGCACCACTCGGCGGTCTACGCCGGCTGCGCCTCGCGCAGCGCGAGCCAGTCCGCGCGACGCTGCGCCTGCAGCGCCGGATCGGCCACGGGCGAGGCCGCGAGCAGGCGCCGGCTGTAGGGGTGCTGCGGATCCCGCGTCACCTGCTCGCCGTCGCCCACCTCCACGAGGTCGCCCCGGTACATCACCGCGACGCGGTGGCAGATGCGCCGCACCACGCCCAGGTCGTGCGACACGAAGAGGTACGAGACCCCGGTGTCGCGCTGCAGCTCGATGAGCAGATCGAGCACGGTCGCCTGCGTCGTGAGATCGAGCGCGCTCACCGGCTCGTCGCAAATGATGAGGCGCGGCTTGCGCACCAGTGCGCGGGCGATGGCGATGCGCTGGCGCTGGCCGCCCGAGAACTCGCTCGGGAAACGATCGATCACGCTCGCCGGCAGGTTGACCCGCTCGAGCATCTCCCCCACGATCCGGCGCGCCTCGGTCCGGCCCGTGCCCGCGGTCGAGAGCGGCTCCGCGAGGATCTCCCCGATGGTCATCCGCGGGTTGAGGGAGCCGTAGGGATCCTGGAACACCACCTGGATGTCGGAGGCGAGCTCCCGGCGCTCCCGCCCCTTGAGGTGGGTGATGTCACGGCCGTCGAAGGTGATCGTGCCGCTCGCGACGGGCACGAGGCCGAGGATCGCCTTGCCGAGCGTCGACTTGCCCGACCCCGACTCGCCCACCAGGCCGACGCACTCCCCCGCGCCGACCTCGAGCGAGATCTCGTGCAGCACACGGTTGGGCCTGCGCCTCGAACCGTACTCGACGACCACGTTCTCGGCTCGCAGCAGCGGCTCCCGCACGGCCGGATCCCGCCGGGTCCGATCCTGCGCCGGCCGATCCTGCGCCGGCTGATCCTGCGCCGGCTGATCCTGCGCGCTCATGCGTCGCCCTCCTTGTCCGCACTCGCCGCGACCGGCTCCGGGCCGGACTCGGTTCCCGCACCGGCACCGGTTCCCGCACCGTCGGGCTCGGCGTCGAGCTCGACGCGGCTCGCCGCTCCGTCGAGCGAGGCCGCGATGAGCTCGCGGGTGTAGTCGCTCTCGGGGTGGGCGAAGATCGGTCCGACGTCATCGATCTCGACGATGGATCCGGATCGCATCACGACGACGCGGTCGCAGATGTCGGCCACGACGCCGAAGTTGTGGGTGACGATGACGAGCGCCATCTGGTCCTCCTGCTGCAGCTCGCGCAGCAGCTCGAGCACCTCGGCCTGCACCGTCACGTCGAGCGCCGTGGTCGGCTCGTCGGCGACGAGCACCGACGGCCTGCCGGCGATCGCGCCCGCGATGAGCACGCGCTGGGCCATGCCGCCCGAGAGCTCGTGCGGGTACGACCTCATCACCCGTTGGGGATCCACGATGCCCACGCGATCGAGCATCGCGAGCGCTCGCTCGCGCGCCTCGGCCCGGCTCATGCCGTGCACGGTGCGCAACGGCTCCGTGAGCTGGTAGCCGATCGTGTACGAGGGATCGAGGTTGGTCATCGGCTCCTGCGGGATGTACCCGATCTCGTGTCCGAGCAGCCGCGCACGATCGCGCTTCGAGAGCGTCGTCACGTCCTCGCCGCCGATCCAGATCGCGTCGGCCGTGTAGTAGCCCGACTTCGGCAGCAGGTCGAGCATCGAGAACACGGTCTGCGACTTGCCCGATCCCGACTCGCCCACGATGCCGAGCACCTCGCCGGGCGACACGTCGAGGGTGATCCCGTGCACCACCTCGACCTCGCCGTCGGGCGTCTCGTACCTGACGCGCAGGTTCTCGAGCCGCACGGCCGAGTCGACCGCGGCGACCGAGATGGAGCCGGTGGTCGACTCGGTCACCGCCCCGGCTCCGCGGGCCGCGTTCTCGGCCTCGATGGCTTTGCGCTGGCGACGGGACAGCACGGGGGTCTTCGCGTTGATGACGTCGCCGAGCGTCGAGCCGAGCACCGCGAAGGCGGCGATCGAGACGCCCAGCGCGAGCGACGGCCAGAGCAGCAGCAGCGGATCGGTGCGCATGACCTGGAAGCCCTCGTTCATCGCGGCGCCCCAGCCGGGGGTCGTGCCTCCGCCGATGCCGAGGAACTGCAGGCCGGCCTGCATGCCCATGGCGATGCCGGCGGTGAGCGCGGACTGGATGACGAGCGGCGCCACGACCTGGCGGATGACGTGCCGCGACATGATGCGCAGGTCGGTGAGCCCCGAGACGCGGGCCGCGTCGACGTACATCTCGCTCCGCACCGCGAGCACGGTGGACCGCGTGAGGCGGAAGTAGCCGGGCGCCATGAAGATGCCGATGGTGATCATGAGCAGCGTCAGGTCGTTGCCGGTGTTGGCGCCCACGATGAGCAGGATCACCATGCCGGGGACGGACTGCAGACCGTCGCTGATCCAGGTGCCGATGCGGTCGGTCGCGCCGCCGTAGTAGCCGGCCGCGAGACCGGAGGGCACGCCCAGCGCGATCGACGTGAGGATCGCCACGAAGGTGCCCCAGAGGGTGATCTGCGCGCCCCAGATGAGGCGGCTCAGCACATCGCGCCCGGTCGTGTCGCCGCCGAGCGGGTGCTCCCAGCTCGGCAGGGCGCGCGCCTGCGAGAGGATGACCTCGTTGGGGTCGTGCGGGGCGAGCCAGGGCGCGAAGATCGCCACGAGCACGATGAGCGCCAGCACGGTCAGCGAGATGGCGCCCGCGGGCCGCCGGATCAGGCGACGGAGGATGGAGCCGCGCTCCCCCGCCCGGGTGTCCGGGCGCTCGGTGAGCGGCGCGGTGGTGGTGGTCATTTCACTCGAACCTTCGGGTTGATCCAGCCGAGCACGATGTCGAGCAGGAGGTTGACGACGATGACGAAGACGACGGTGACGACGGTGATCCCGAGCAGCGTCGGGATGTCTCCGTTCTGAGAGGAGCTCTGCGTGAGTTCGCCGATGCCCTTGATGCCGAAGATCTGCTCGACGATGATCGCGCCGGAGAGGAGGCCGACGAACATGAGGGCGAGGATCGTGAGCGAGGCCGGGGCCGAGTTGCGCAGCAGGTGCAGCGCGATGCGCCAGAACGGGATCCCGCGGCTGCGCAGCGTGCGCGTGTAGTCCTGGGCGTCGGCCTGGATGATGCCGTTGCGCAGCTGCTCGGCGATCATGACGATCGCGCCGAGCGCGAGCGAGATCGCGGGCAGGGTGATGGATCGCAGCCAGCCGGGCAGCGATTCGCTCGGCTGCACGTAGCCGATCGCGGGGAACCACTTGAGCTGCACCGCGAAGGTCATCACGAGCACGACGGCGACCCAGAAGCCGGGCAGGGCGAAGAGGACGACGGCGCCCGCCTTGACGGTCTTGTCGATCCAGCTGTGGGGGCGGAGGCCGGCGAGCGTGCCGAGCACGGCGCCGAGCAGTGCGGAGAGCGCGACCGATGCGGTCACGAGCGACAGGGTCACCGGGAGACGGAGTGCGAGGATCTTGTCGATCGGCTGATCGTTCTTCCACGAGGTGCCGAAGTCGCCCTGCAGGAGCTGCAGCAGCCACTCCTGGTACTGCACGAGCACCGGGCGGTCCGCGCCGATCTTGACGGTGAGGGCGGCGATGGCCTCCGGCGTGGCCCCGCTGCCGAGCAGGCCGAGCGCCGGGTTCGGGATCGCGGCGTGCGCGAGGAAGAAGGTGCCGCTCGCGACGACGAAGAGCAGCACGATGCCGGAGAGCAGCCGCTTGAGTATGAAGGTGATCATCGAGTTTCCCGGGTCGAACGGTGAGGAGAGGGGGAACCGCCGGGGTGGGGCCGCGGTGCTCCGCGGCCCCACCCCGGGAAGGTCAGCCTACGAGAGGGAGATCTGACGCAGGGTCGGGAACATGAGGCCGATGACCGGCTTCACGTCGAACTCGGAGGTGCTCACGAACACGTTCTCGTTCTGCGCGAAGACCGCGTTGTAGCCCTGGGCGGTGACGAGCTCGTTGAGCTTCTCGATCTCGGCGAGCTGGGCGTCGCCGGGATCGGCGCCGAACACCGCGTCGACCTGCTCCTCCACGCCGTCGAGCGCGGCGAGGCCCGGGTTCGGGTTGTACCACTGCGGCTTCGAGATCTGGCGCTCGACCGTCGCCACCGGGTTCGCGTCCATGGCGATGACCGCGACGTACATGGGGTACGTGGGCGCCTTGCCCATGTAGCTCATGAAGTCGGTCTCCTCCCACGTGACGGTGATGCCGAGCTCGGCGAAGGTCTGCTCGACGATCGCCTGGTAGGGCTGGAAGGGACCGGCCATCGGCATGGTGACGTCGAAGCCGTCGGCGTAGCCCGCCTCGGCCAGCAGCGACTTGGCCTTCTCGATGTCGAGCGCGTACTCCGCGTCGAGCGCCTCCACGTTGCCCGGCGTGCCGGTCGGGAACAGCTGGGTGGAGACGAAGCCCTCGCCCTGTGCGATCGACTGGTGGATGCCCTCGCGGTCGAAGGCGTAGTTGAGCGCCTGGCGCACCTTCACGTCGCCGAGGGGCGAGCCCATGTCGCCCGAGCGATCGGCGAAGTACAGGCCGGCCCAGGTGGCGAGGCCCCTGGCGACCTTCCAGTCGTTCTGCTCGGCCAGGTCCGCACCGGTCTTGTCGGTGTAGATGAGGTTGAGCTGCTCGGCCTCCATGGCGTTGAGCATGGCGGTGGGGTCGCTGAGCGGAGTGATCTTCAGCGGATCGAAGGGGAAGGCATCGGCGTCCCAGTGATCCTCGATCTTGTCGAAGGCGTACTCGCTGCCGGGAACGCTCGAGTCGCTGAGCGTGTAGGGACCGGAGCCGACCGGGGTCTCGGAGAGCGTGCCAGCGTCGATGGCGCTCGGGGCTGCGAGGTAGCTGCGGCCGAGGCCGAGGAAGTAGAGCATCGTATCGTCGCGCTTCGACATCTCGAACTCGATCGTGTCGTCGTCGACCTTCGCGATCTCCGCGACGTTGAGGTAGGCCTCGCTGGCCGTGGTGCCGTCCTTGAGGTGCTGCAGGCCAGTGACGACCGCGTCGGCGTCGACCGCGGTGCCGTCGGAGAACTCCGCGTCGGTGCGGATGTCGAACGTCACGGTGAGGAAGTCGTCGGAGACCTCCCACTGCGTCGCGATGCCCGGCTGGGGCTCGCCGTTCTCGTCGGTCGTGACGAGGGCGTCGTACACCGCCGACAGGTACGGTCCGTCGAAGCCGAGATCGGCGTTCGCGGGGTCCCAGTTGGTGACGTCCAGGAAGTTGCCGATGCTCAGCGGGACGGCGCCTGCCGGGGCCTCCCCGCCGCCGGTCTCTCCGCCGCCCGCCGAGCAGGAGGTGAGCGCGAGCGCCGCGGCGGCGACGACCGCGATGCCCGTGAGGGTGTTCTTCATCATGTCTACTTCTCTCGGTAGTCCGGACATGTCTATTGGGGGGGGTGAGGCGCCGTTGCAGATCCACCATGCAGCACGGGGATCGAACGTTCTCCGCGGTTGCGATGGACGTCACTCCAGCGTGCCGTCGGATTTCATTCTACGTACGTTGACAAAAAACGCAAGTCCCCTCGATCCGCGCAAACATCACGAAATCGACACGATACGGAGCCGTCACGCACCCTGGCGCAGAACCCCTGGATCGTATACGATCTGACCAGAACCCCAGGAGACGGAGGACTCGTGCTCGAGCAGTCGCAGATTGAATCCATTGCCGATGAGTTGGTGCAGGCCGATCGGGATCGGGCGGTGCTGCCGCGGTTGACCGCCCGGTATCCGGGGATGGTGATCGAGGATTCCTACGCAATTCAGAAGGTGTGGTCGGATCGCCGCATCGCTGCGGGGGCGCGTCTGGTGGGGCACAAGATCGGGCTCACCTCGAAGGTGATGCAGGTGGCCACGGGGATCACGGAACCGGATTACGGGGTGATCCACGACGACATGGTGTACGAGTCGGGGTCGGTGCTGGAGTTCGACCGGTTCTCGAACGTGCGCATCGAGGTGGAGTTGGCGTTCGTGCTGTCCAAGCCGCTGACGGGCCCCGACGTCTCCCTGTTCGATGTGCTGGATGCGACCGCGTACGTGGTGCCGGCGCTGGAGGTGCTGAATTCGCATCTGGAGCTGGAGGGGCGCACGATCGTGGACACGATCAGCGATAACGCGGCGATGGGGGCGATGGTGCTCGGGGGCCGCCCGGTCAGGGTCGACGAGGTGGATCTGACGTGGGCGAAGGCGCTGCTGTACCGCAACGAGACGATCGAGGACTCGGGGGTGGCCGGGGCGGTGCTGGGGCATCCGGCGCTGGGGGTGGCGTGGCTGGCGAACAAGCTCGCCCAGCACGGGCAGACCCTGGAGGCGGGCGAGATCATCCTCGCGGGATCGTTCACCAAGCCGATGTGGGTCGAGCGCGGCGACACCGTGCACGCCGACTACCACGAACTGGGATCCATCACATGCCGATTCATCTGAGCCTGCCCCCCACCCTGCGCGAGCGGCTCGCCGCGGCCGAGCGCCCGCTCATCGGGCTGTGGGCCTGCGCCGGCAGCCCCGTCACCGCCGAGATCGTGGCCGGCAGCGGCTGCGACTGGGTGCTGCTCGACGCCGAGCACTCCCCCAACGGGCTCGAGTCGGTGCTGGCGCAGCTCTACGCGATGTCGGCGTACCCGGTCGCCCCGCTCGTGCGGCCGCCCTTCGGGGACACGGTCACGATCAAGCAGTTCCTCGACCTCGGCGCGCAGAACCTGCTGATCCCGATGGTCGACTCGGCCGAGCAGGCCGCCGAGATCGTGCGCGCGGTGCGCTACCCCGACGGCACCGCCCGCGGCGGCGTGCGGGGCGTGGGATCCGCGCTCGCCCGCTCGGCCCGCTGGAACCGCGTCGAGGGCTACCTCGGCCGCGCCGCCGAGACCCTCAGCCTGACGGTGCAGATCGAGTCCGCAGCGGCGGTCTCCGACGTCGAGCGGATCGTCGCGATCGACGGCGTCGACGCGATCTTCGTCGGGCCGTCGGATCTCGCCGCCTCGATGGGGCTGCTCGGCCAGCAGAACCACCCCGAGGTGGTGGAGTCGGTGCTGCGCGCGATCGAGGCCGCGAAGCGAGCGGGCAAGCCCGTCGGCGTGAACGCGTTCGTCGCGGCCGACGCGGATCGCTACATCGAGGCCGGCGCCTCCTTCGTGGCCGTCGGCGCCGACGTCGCGATCCTCGCCCGCCAGACCGAGGCGCTCGTGGATCGCTTCACGGGCGGGGCCGGCGGCGAGCGCGCGAGCTACTGAGCGCGGCAGATCCATGATCAAGCCGGCACCGCCGTCGGTCGAGCGGGGCGCAGCGGAGTCGAAACCCGGGTCCGGGCCTCGACGGAGTCCCGGACCGCGGTTTCGGCCGCGCTCGCCTCTCGCTCCGCTTCGATCGGCGCGGCTCGCCGTGTGGAGCGAAACCCCACTTCCCAAACCCGTCCAAATCGTATACGATAAGAAATATAACGAGGCCGGGATCCCTGGATCCCGCGCACGAGAATGATGAGCGAGGTCGCCATGACGTACAGAATCGAGCAGCTGGGCATCGAGACGCCCGGCAAGATCATTGCCGTCCACCTCAACTACCCGTCGCGGATCGCGCAGCGCGGCCGCACCCCGGAGTTCCCCTCCTACTTCTTCAAGCCCGCTTCGTCGCTCGCCCCCACCGGCGGCACGATCGAGCGCCCCGCCGGCACCGAGCTGCTCGCCTTCGAGGGCGAGATCGCACTCGTGATCGGCGAGCCCGCGCGTTGGGTGTCCCCCGAGGACGGCTGGAAGCACGTGGCCGCAGTCACCGCGGCCAACGACTTCGGCCTCTACGACCTGCGCGCCGCCGACAAGGGCTCCAACGTGCGCAACAAGGGCGGCGACGGGTTCACGCCGGTCGGCCCCACCGCGATCCCCACCGCCGGCATCGGACAGGACGCCTGGCGGGTGCGCACCTGGGTCAACGGAGAGCTGGTGCAGGACGACACGAGCGACACCCTCAAGTTCGCCTTCGGGCAGCTCGTCGCAGATCTCTCGCAGCACATGACCCTCGAGACGGGCGACGTGATCCTCACCGGTACGCCCGCCGGCTCCTCGGTCGTCGTGCCGGGCGACGTGGTCGAGGTCGAGGTCGACGCGCCCGGCGCGCCGGGCTCCCCCACGACGGGTCGCCTCTCGACCACCGTCACCCAGGGCGCCACGACCTTCGGCGACTTCGGCAACCGGCCGGCCATCGACGACAAGCAGCGGGTCGAGGCCTGGGGCGACGAGGCGGCGCACGCGGCCGCGGTCGCCGCGGGCAAGGCCTCCCCACTGGACTCGGACTCGTCGACGAGCTCGGGAACCGCGTCCCCGCTCACGGACGAGATCCGCGCGCTGCTCGACGGAGTGGCGGTCGCGACCGTCTCTGCCGCCCTGCGCAAGCGCGGCTACGTCGACATCTTCATCGACGGGGTGCACCCCAACCACGACGGCGATACGATCCTCGGCACCGCCAAGACCCTGCGCTTCATCCCCTTCCGCCCCGACCTGTTCAAGGAGTACGGCGGCGGATTCAACGCGCAGAAGCGCGCCTTCGACACCGTCGAGGCCGGCGAGGTGCTCGTGGTCGAGGCCCGCGGCATCCCGTCCACCGGCACCGTGGGCGACGTGCTCGCGCTGCGCGCCCAGTACCGCGGCGCCGCCGGCATCGTCACCGACGGCGGCGTGCGCGACTACGCGGCCGTGCAGGAGTTCGACATCCCGGTCTTCTCGCAGGGCGCCCACCCGAGCGTGCTCGGCCGCCGTCACGTGCCGTGGGAGACCGACGTGACCATCGCCTGCGGCGGCGCCGCCGTGCAGCCCGGCGACATCATCATGGGCGACCGCGACGGCGTGATCGTGATCCCGCCGTTCCTGCTCGAGGAGGTGGCCCGCGAGGCCGCCGCCCAGGAGCACGCCGACGCCTGGGTCGCCGAGCAGGTCGCGCAGGGCGCCCCGGTCGACGGGCTCTTCCCGATGAACGCCGAGTGGCGCGCGAAGTACGAGGCCGAGAAGGAAGCGCAGGCGTAGTCATGACCGCCGAGTCGAAGTCCGAGCGCGCGTACCGCCTGATCCGGGATCGGATCGACAGCGGGCAGTACGTGCCGGGCTACCGCCTGGTGCTCGCCCCCATCGCGAACGAGCTCGGGATGTCGGTCGTGCCGGTGCGCGAAGCCATCCGGCGCCTGGAGGCCGAGCAGCTCGTCACCTTCGAGCGCAACGTCGGTGCGCAGGTCTCCCTCATCAAGGAGACCGAGTACCTGCACACCATGCAGACGCTCGCGCTCGTCGAGGGGGCGGCCACGGGGCTCGCGGCGCCGCACATCACGGCGGACCAGATCCGCCGCGCGCGGCTCGTCAACCAGACGATGCGCGAGTCGCTCAGCGCCTTCGACCCGCAGCGCTTCACCGAGCTCAACCTCGAGTTCCACAGCGTGCTCTTCGAGACCTGCCCCAACCCGCACATCCTCGACCTCGTGCACCGCGGCTGGAACCGCATGAAGGTGCTGCGCAACTCGTCGTTCAGCTTCGTGCCCGGGCGAGCGCAGGAGTCGGTCGACGAGCACGAGCGGCTGCTGACGCTCATCGAGGATCGCGTCCCGCCACTCGAGATCGAGATGGCCGCACGAGCGCACCGCACGGCGACGCTCGATGCCGTGCTCGCGTACTCCGACGAGCACCGGCACGCGGGAGAGCAGCGGGCGGCCCCGGCCGCCTGATCCCGCGCATCCGAATCCACACCCATCCACCACCCCCACCTGGAGAGAGATATGACTCAGGAGAAGCCCGCCGGGCTGCCGGACAAGATCCGCCACTTCATCGACGGCAAGCACGTCGACTCCGTCGGCGGCGAAGAGTTCGAGGTGCTCAACCCCGTCACCAACGAGACCTACATCATGGCCGCCTCCGGGCAGAAGGCCGACATCGACCTCGCGGTCGCCGCGGCGAAGCGCGCGTTCGATGAGGGCCCCTGGCCGAAGATGAAGCCGCGCGAGCGGTCGCGCATCCTGCACCGGGTGGCCGACATCGTCGAGTCGCGCGACGAGCAGCTCGCGCAGTTCGAGAGCTTCGACTCGGGCCTGCCCATCACGCAGGCGAAGGGCCAGGCGCGTCGCGCGGCGGAGAACTTCCGCTTCTTCGCCGACCTGATCGTGGCGCAGCACGACGACACCTTCAAGGTGCCGGGTGTGCAGATCAACTACGTGAACCGCAAGCCGATCGGGGTCGCGGGCCTCATCACGCCGTGGAACACCCCCTTCATGCTCGAGTCGTGGAAGCTCGGTCCCGCCCTCGCGACGGGCAACACCGTCGTGCTGAAGCCGGCCGAGTTCACCCCGCTCTCCGCCTCCCTCTGGGGCGAGATCTTCCGCGAGGCCGGCATCCCCGACGGCGTCTTCAACCTCGTCGGCGGCTTCGGCGAGTCGGCGGGCGACTCGCTCGTCAAGCACCCCGACGTGCCGCTCATCTCGTTCACCGGCGAGAGCCGCACCGGTCAGATCATCTTCGGCAACTCGGCCCCCTACCTCAAGGGCCTGTCGATGGAGCTCGGCGGCAAGAGCCCCGCGGTGGTCTTCGACGACGCCGACCTCGAGACCGCGCTCGACGCCACTGTCTTCGGCGTGTTCAGCCTGAACGGCGAGCGCTGCACCGCCGGCAGCCGCATCCTCGTGCAGCGCGGCATCTACGACGAGTTCGTGGAGCGCTACGCCGAGCGCACCAGGAACATCGTGGTGGGCCTCCCCTCGGACCCGAAGACCGAGGTGGGTGCGATCGTGCACCCCGAGCACTACGAGAAGGTCATGAGCTACGTCGAGATCGGCAAGAGCGAGGGACGCCTCATCGCCGGCGGCGGCCGTCCGGAGGGCTTCCCCGAGGGCAACTTCGTCGCCCCGACCGCGTTCGCCGACGTCTCGCCCGACGCCCGCATCTTCCAGGAGGAGATCTTCGGCCCCGTCGTGGCGATCACCCCGTTCGACACCGAGGAGGAGGCGCTCGAGCTCGCCAACAACACCAAGTACGGCCTCGCGGCCTACATCTGGACCTCCGACCTGAAGCGTGCGCACAACTTCGCGCACGCGGTCGAGGCCGGCATGGTGTGGCTCAACTCGAACAACCTGCGCGATCTGCGCACCCCGTTCGGCGGCGTGAAGGCCTCGGGCCTCGGCCACGAGGGCGGCTACCGCTCGATCGATTTCTACACCGATCAGCAGGCCGTCCACATCACGCTCGGCACCGCCCACTTCCCCCGCTTCGGCGCCGGCTCCAACTAACCCCCGACACATCCACCCCTCGTCATCCTGCGCGAAGGCCGAAGGCCGGAGTCGCAGGATCCACTCGGCGGAGTCGATCCTGCGACTCTGGAGCTGTGGCTCCAGCGGTGAATCCCGAGAACGCTGCCGCGTTCTCATCGAGGATCCGCTGCGCTCGTGCAGGATGACGGGAGAACTGCAAGGAAGCAATATCATGACGAAACTCAACGAAAGCGACAAGACCTCCTCGGGCTTCTGGGTCACCGAGGAAGCCCCGATCCACTCCGACAACCCCGTCGCGACCCCGCAGGCCGAGGCGCCCGACATCCTGCGCTGCGCCTACATGGAGCTCGTGGTCACCGATCTCGCGGCCTCGCGCAAGTTCTACGTCGACGTGCTCGGGCTCTACGTGACCGAGGAGGACGACGAGGCGATCTACCTCCGCTCGACCGAGGAGTTCATCCACCACAACCTCGTGCTGCGCAAGGGCCCCGTCGCCGCCGTCGCCGCGTTCTCGTACCGCGTGCGCACCCCCGAGGACCTCGACAAGGCGGTCGCCTTCTACACCGAGCTCGGCTGCGACGTGCGTCGCAACGAGAACGGCTTCGTCAAGGGCATCGGCGACTCGGTGCGCGTGGTCGACCCGCTCGGCTTCCCCTACGAGTTCTTCTACCAGACCGAGCACGTCGAGCGTCTCGCGTGGCGCTACGACCTGCACAAGCCGGGCGAGCTCGTGCGCCTCGACCACTTCAACCAGGTCACCCCCGACGTGCCGCGCGCGGTTCGCCACTACCAGGACCTCGGCTTCCGCGTGACCGAGGACATCCAGGACAACGAGGGCACCGTCTACGCCGCGTGGATGCGCCGCAAGCCGACCGTGCACGACACCGCCGCCACCGGCGGCGACGGCCCGCGCATGCACCACGTCGCGTTCGCCACCCACGAGAAGCACAACATCCTCGCGATCTGCGACAAGCTGGGCGCGCTGCGCCTGTCGGACCGCATCGAGCGGGGCCCGGGCCGCCACGGCGTCTCGAACGCCTTCTACCTCTACCTGCTCGATCCCGACGGCCACCGCGTCGAGATCTACACCCAGGACTACTACACCGGCGATCCCGACAACCCGGTCGTCACCTGGGACGTGCACGACAACCAGCGCCGCGACTGGTGGGGCAACCCGGTCGTGCCCTCGTGGTACACCGAGGCCTCGCTCGTGCTCGATCTCGACGGCAACCCGCAGCCGGTGATCAAGCGCACCGACAGCAGCGAGATGGCCGTGACCATCGGCGCCGACGGCTTCTCGTACACCCGCGAGGGCGACGACGTGAAGGGCTTCAAGCTCGGCGAGACGCTGTAGGACGGCTCTCGGATCCGCTTCGCGGGTACGGGTACGGGATCGGGGCCGGGGCGCGCAGCGCTCCGGCCCCTTCGTCGTCTCAGGGAGCGCCGGGATGCCTCGCCAGTCGACCCGGGATCCCGAGTGCCAGCTCGGCGTAGCTGCGCACGGCGGCGCGGCACTCCTCGCGGGGCGTCTGATCGCCCACCAGGGGGTACAGGTCGTAGGCGTCTTCGAGCGCCACCAGGTTGCGTGCGATCATCCCGGGGGGCGAGGCGAGCGAGAACTCCCCCGTGCCGGCCCCGATCTCGATGAGCGTGCGGTACAGCATGACCTGGCGATCGGTGAGCGCGCGGTGGGCGGGCAGGTACTCCGGGTGGTCGGCGAGGATCCCGACGCTCTCGTAGACGTGGCGCAGCTCGTCGCTGATCGTGTCGGGCACCCCGGCCTCGATCATGGCGTAGATGCGGGCGGTCGCGCTCTCGGGGCGGTCGAGGATCGCCTGGCGCCGCTCGATGAACTGCTCGAGCGCCCCCGCGATCGCCGTCATCTGCAGCTCGCCCAGGCTGGCGAAGTAGTGCAGCACGTTGGCGGGGCTCATCTCGGCTTCCGCCGCGACCGAGCGCACGTTCACCCGGCGCGGATTCGACCGCGCGACGCGCCAGAATGCGCGGACGATGTCCTCCCGGCGTTCCAGGCGGCGGCGTGCGGTCGCGTTCATGCGCTCCAGCCTATTCGCTCCCGCGCTTCGAGCCCCTCGGCGCGGCGGAGCCGTCGCCGAAGGGCTCGAGCGGCCGGTCAGCGGGCGGGCTCGGACTCCTCCCGGGACTCCTCCGCGGGCACGACCTGCACCGACTCCGTGAGCCCCGCGTAGTACGCCGGCTTGCGCGCCTTGAGCACGAGGCCGACGACGATGCCGCCGATGAACAGGATGGGCGTCGGCAGCAGCAGGATCTGGTTGATCGGGCCCTCGAGGCCCGTCACCACCTCGAAGTTGGTGACGATGAGGATGAAGCCGATGACCAGGCCCAGGGCTCCGAGCGCCGGGGCCACCAGCACCCGCCAGACGCTGTGCCCCCGGCGGTCCTTCGCGAAGTACCAGACCACCGCGATCGCGGTGAACGCCTGCGCGAAGACGAGTCCCTGCACGCCGGTCGCGTAGGTCCACAGTGCCAGGCCGAGGAAGGGGTCGGCGTTCACGAGGATCGCGATGATCACGCCCACCGCGCAGAACGCGCTGAGCGTCAGGCTCGCGACCGCGGGCGACTGACTGCGGGCGCTGGTGCGGCCGAGCACGCGCGGCAGCAGCCCCTCTCGTCCGAGCGAGAACAGGTAGCGGGTGCAGGCGTTGTGGAAGGCGAGCACGCAGGCGAAGAAGCTCGTGACGATGAGCACCTTCATGGCGAAGGCCGCCCAGGCTCCCGCGAGATCCTCGGTGCCGGTGATCACCATCGTCTCGAAGGCGTCGCTGCGCGCCATCTCCAGCACGCCCTCGACGCCGAAGGCGACGGTGAGCACCCAGAACGTGAAGGCGTAGAAGAGGCCCAGGAACGCGATCGCGATGATCGTGGCGCGCGGGATCGTGCGCTCCGGCCGCTTCGCCTCCTCCGCGTAGATGGCGGTGCTCTCGAAGCCGAGATAGGCGCCGAAGCCGATGATGAAGAGCGTGCCGGCGGCCGGCGCGAAGAACACGTTCTGCGGGTCGAAGGACGCGAGGCTCCAGGGCTCGGGTCCCCCGTCGGCGAGGGCCGCGATCGCGAAGACGAGCAGGATGGCGACCTCGAGGGTCAGCAGCACGCCGAGCACCTTCGCGCCGACGTCGACCTTGCGATAGCCGAGGAAGGCGACGAGGCCTACGGCGATGAGCGACCAGACGCCCCAGGGGAGATCGAGCCCGAAGAGCTCGGCGAAGGTGAACTGCGCGAAGAACCCGATGAATCCGTAGAAGGAGATCACGAGCGAGATGTAGGCGAAGACCGTGACCGACGAGACGCCGAGACCGAACGGCTTGCCGAGCCCGCGGGAGACGTAGGCGTAGAAGGCGCCGGCGTTGCGCACGCTCTTCGACATCGCGGTGAAGCCGAGCGCGAAGAGGATGAGCACCACCGCGCAGAAGAGGATGGCGCCGGGGGCGCCGATCCCGCCCAGCCGGAAGGTCGTGACCGCGCCGCTCAGGATCACCGTGAGGGGCGCCGCGGCCGAGACCACGAAGAACACGATGTCCCAGGTGCCGAGGCGGCCCGAGGCGAGCGTTCCCTCCCGGGCCTGGGACTGGGTGGATGAGGTGGGCATACGGACTCCCTTGTCTCGTTCAGCGGGCTAGCCTTTCACTGAACAACGATCAGAATCTGTCAGTTTGGCGTTGTCGGATGTAATGTAATCACAGACGAGAGGATTAAACAATGTTCAATGATGAAACCGGATCCGGGGCCTTGGCGGCGGATCGGGATCCTGCTGCGGCGGTGCGCGCCCGCGACCTCGGCATCCCCTTCGATGGCGAGCCCGGCGCCTGGAACGCCATCACCGACGTGCCGGGACTCGAGGTCGGACTGGTCACGGTCCTCGACGAGGAGCCGGTGGTCGCCCGCACCGGCGTCACGGCGATCCTGCCCCGCGGCCGCGCCGGGGCCGGCACGCCGTGCGCCGCGGGCATCGCGGTGCTCAACGGCAACGGCGAGCTCACGGGCCGCAGCTGGATCGAGGAGTCGGGTCAGCTGCAGGCCCCCATCGCGATCACGAACTCCCACGCGGTCGGCGCGGTGCACCGCGGCATCGATCGCTGGATGGCGGAGCACCACCCCGCCGCTGCCGCCGCCTGGATGCTGCCCGTGGTGGGCGAGACCTGGGACGGCTATCTCAACTCCATCAACGCCGACACCGTGCGTCCGGAGCACGCCGCCGAGGCGCTCGACGCGGCGGCTTCCGGTCCGGTCGCCGAGGGCAACACGGGCGGCGGCACGGGCATGAACTGCTACGGGTTCAAGGGCGGCACCGGCACCGCCTCGCGGGTGGTGCGCTCGGGCGAGCAGGGGTGGACCGTCGGTGTGCTGCTGCAGGCCAATTTCGGCTCGCGCAAGGAGCTCCGGATCGCGGGGCGTCCGCTCGGCCCAGCCTCGCAGGCCCCGAACCCCATGGAGACCAGCGGCTGGTTCGCGCGCGAGGCCGGCGCCGGCGCGGTGGCCGCCCCCGGGGCGGGCAGCGTGATCGTGGTCGTCGCCACCGACGCCCCCCTGCTGCCGGACCAGTGCCGGGCGCTCGCGCGCCGCGTGCCGCTCGGCCTCGCCCGCACCGGCACCACGGGCAGCCACTTCTCCGGCGACATCTTCCTCGCCCTCTCGACCGCCAACGAGGGGGCGCTCGGCTCGCGGATGGCCGGCGAGGGCGTCGCGATCGAGCAGCTCTCCCACGTGGCCTGGGGCGGCATCGACCCCTTCTTCGAGGCGGTGGTGCAGGCCACCGAGGAGGCGGTCTGCAACGCGCTCGTGGCCGCGCGGGACGTGACGGGGCGGGATGGGCACGAGAGCTTCGCGCTCCCCCACGAGGAGGTGCGCGCGGCCTTCGGCGCCGCATGAGCCCCGCCGCGCCCCCAGCGCCGCGTCCCATCGCCTCTCCCGTCATCCTGCGCGGAGTGAGCGCAGCGAACGCAGTCGCAGGACCCACCATCCTGGATTCTGCGTCCTGCGACTCGCTCCGCTCGCGCGGCACGACCGGCTGCGCCGGGGGCAGCATGAGAGCCGAGATCCCCGCCTGCGCGAAACTGTCCATCTGGATAGTCTTGCGCCGATCCTCATGCGTTGTGCGCGCTGTGCACAGCCTCTCCCTTCGCCTCCGCCGAACCGATTCCTAGACTCGGAATCGTAGAGCCTTCAGCGCCGAAGCCGGTGCGCAGCGCAGCCACGAGAGGAACCACAGCATGAGTGCTCAGACGACGCCGGACACGGCGCAACACGATCCGGGGCTCAGCCGCCGGACCCTCGGCGTCCCCGCGATCACCTTCATGATCATCGCGGCCTCGGCGCCGCTGACGGTGGTCGCCGGCGGCGTCACGACGTCGTTCGCGGTCACAGAGTCGCTCGGAGTACCGCTCGGCTTCCTGGTCATCGCGGCGATCCTCACAGTTTTCGCAGTCGGATTTACCGCGATGAGCCGCCACATCACGAACGCCGGCGCCTTCTATGCCTACATTGCGCAGGGACTCGACCGCTCAGTAGGAGTTGGAGCCTCCCTCATCGCCCTCGTCTCCTACAACGCGATGCAGATCGGCATCTACGGCCTCTTCGGCTTCCAGCTCTCGATGTTCCTCGAGGCCAAACTCGGCTTCTCGTCGCCCTGGTGGCTGTGGATCCTGCTCTGCATGATCGTGGTCGGCGTACTCGGAGTGAACAAGATCGATTTCTCCGCCAAGGTGCTCGGCGTACTCGTGGCGCTCGAGTTCCTCGTGGTCATCATCTTCGACATCGTCGCGATCGGCCACGCGCCCGAGGGCGTCACCGCCGCGACGCTGAACCCCTCCGCGCTCTTCGGGCCCGCATTGGGTATCGTGCTGGTGTTCGGCGTCGCGGCATTCATGGGCTTCGAGGGCGCCGCCATCTACGGCGAGGAGGCGAAGGACCCGAAGCGCACCGTGCCCCGAGCCACCTACGCCGCGGTCGCCATCATCGGCGTGTTCTACGCCTTCAGCGCGTGGGCGTTCTCGGTCGGCATCGGTCCCTCGCAGATCGTCGAGCAGTCGCAGACTTTCGGCCCCGACCTGATGTTCGTCTTCATGACCGACCAGGTGGGTATGATCTTCTCGGACATCATGACGCTGCTGTTCCTCACGAGCCTCTTCGCGGCGCTCCAGTCCTTCCACAACGCCGTCGCCCGCTACTTCTTCTCGCTCGGCCGCGAGGGCGTGCTGCCGACGTGGTTCAGCCACACGAGCAAGTCGGGGGCGCCCTGGTCCGGCTCGGTGGCCCAGACCGTGATCGCCGTCGTCGTGGTGGCCGGCTTCGCGCTGGCGGGAGACGCCTTCGGCGGAGCCGAGTCGATGTTCGGCGACACAGCCTTCCTCTATCCGGTGCTCACCATGTTCACCTGGCTCACCAACACCGGAGCGATGGGACTCGTCCTCCTCATGGCCATCATCGCCTTCGCCGTCATCGGATTCTTCAGTCGCGATCGCCGCGGACTCGGAATCTGGACGACCACGCTCTCGCCGATCTTGGCGGGGATGCTCCTCTCCTGGGTGTTCGTCATGATCCTCATGAATTTCCCGGTCATGATGGGCGACAGCAGCCCCGGCTTCGATACCTACCTGTTGCCCATCATCGTGGTACTCGCCGGCGTCATCGGCATCGCGTGGGGCAACAGGCTGAAGGCCCGAAAGCCCGAGATCTACCGCCAGATCGGTCACGGCACCGAGCCGGGCGCCTACGGCACCGAGATGGTCGACGTCGTCGCGGAGTAGCCGCAGCCGTGCCGAGAGGAGGGTTCCGGCTGCAGATCCTCGAGATCCGCGCCGGAACTCTCCTCTCGGCGTCCACGCGTCGAGCGGAGCCGCCGCTATGCTGAGCACATGAGCACTCCAGGGGAGTCGCACGGCATCAGCGCCGTCGGGGTCTCGCGAGCCTTCGGCGACAAGCAGGTGGTGCGCGACGCGTCGCTGAGCGTCGCACCGGGCGGGATCACCGCGCTCGTCGGCCCGAACGGCAGCGGCAAGACGACACTCATGCTGATGCTCGCCACACTGCTCCGCCCCGACAGCGGAACGATCTCGATCGGCGGCCACGACGTGCTCTCCGAGACCCGCGCCGCCCGCGCCTCGCTCGGCTGGATGCCCGACATCCTCGGCGCCTGGAACACGCTGACGGTGCGCGAGACGCTCGCGGCCGTCTGCGCCATGTACGGGATCTCAGGGCGCCGTGCCGAGCAGCGCATCGACGCCCTGCTCGACGGCACCGGCCTGCGGCCGCTCGCGAAGCAGCGCAGCCACACGCTGTCCCGGGGCCAGAAGCAGCGGCTCAGTCTCGCGCGCGCCCTCGTGCACGAGCCCCGGGTGCTGCTGCTCGAC
>NZ_JAIVPF010000061.1:0-36521 GCF_053528595.1 Leucobacter sp.
CATGTTGATAGAGTTACGGCGGCCATAGCGTCAGGGAAACGCCCGGACACATTCCGAACCCGGAAGCTAAGACTGACATCGCCAATGGTACTGCGAGGGGGACCTCGTGGGAGAGTAGGACACCGCCGGACACCTTTTCGAGGGTCGTACAGTGAATGCCAGAGCTGGCGCTCACTGTACGGCCCTCTTTTCATTTGTAGACTCGCAACAGCTCAACAGCGTACTCCGGGAGGCACCCATGAACGATCGACCCCAGCGGGACGAATCCGCGGATCGCGGGCCCCGGAAGTACGACGGATCGCGACGCACGGGCTCCTCCCGGCCCCAGGGCGACCGCGGGCGGGACGAGCGGCGCGGAGGCGGTAGCGGCCGGCCCCGCTCGCAGGGCGAGCGCGGTTACGGCGGCGGATCGCGCGGCCAGGGCGGCCAGGGCGACCGCGACGGCCGCAAGCCCCGCCGTGACTACGGGGACCGCGATGATCGGCGCCCCTCCGGTGAGCGCGACGATCGCCGCCCGAACCGGGACGGCGACGAGCGCCGCCCGCGCCGGGAGTACGGGGATCGCGACGATCGTCGGCCCCGTCGTGATGGCGATGATCGGCGTCCGCGTCAGGACTCCGGCGACCGCAACGATCGTCGTCCCTTCCGGGACGGCGACGACCGCCGGCCCCGTCGAGATCCGGGAGACCGCGACGACCGGCGCCCCCGCCGCGAGTATGGCGACCGGGATGATCGGCGGCCCCGCCGCGAGTATGGCGACCGGGATGATCGGCGGCCCCGCCGCGAGTACGGCGACCGGGATGATCGCCGGCCCCGTCGCGAGGGCGACGACCGCAAGCCCCGCCGGGAGTACGGGGATCGCGATGATCGCCGTCCCTACGGTGATCGCGACCGCCGCCCGTCTCGTGACGGCGGCGACCGCCGCCCGCGCCGGGACTTCGGCGACCGCGATGATCGCCGTCCCCGCCGCGACGGTGAGCGCCAGGGCGGCGAGCGCGGTTCCGACCGCCCCCGCCGCGACGATCGCGAGCAGTACGGGCGGGGCGGCACCCGCGGCGGCGGACGCAGCGACCGCGGCGGCCGCGATCGCGAGTACAGCGAGGCCGAGCGTCTGCAGCACGAGCTGCGGCCCGTGCGGGCGGAGCACCAGGACCCGGTGATCCCCGAGGACGTGCAGGCGAAGGATCTGCACCCGGCCGCCCGCAACGAGCTGAAGACCCTGCAGGTCGACATCCAGGATCGCGTGGCGCGCCACCTGGCCATGGTCGCGCTGCTGATCGACGACGATGTGGAGCTCGCACATCAGCACGCTCTCTCCGCCAGCCGTCGGGCCGGCCGCATCCCTGTGACGCGCGAGACGCTCGCGATCACGGCCTACCGGATGGGCGACTTCGCGCTCGCGCTCCGCGAGTTGCGCACCTACCGCCGCTTGAGCGGCCAGGACGGGCACGTGGCGCTCATGGTGGACTGCGAGCGCGGCCTCGGGCGTCCCGAGAAGGCCATCGAGACCGGCCTCGAGGTCGACAAGGCGCGACTGGACACCGAACAGCGCGTGCACCTCGCGATCGCGATGTCCGGCGCTCGCCTCGACCTCGGCCAGACGCAGCAGGCGCTGTTCGAGCTGGAGATCCCCGAGCTCAACCCGAAGAAGGCCTTCTCCTGGAGCCCGGACCTGTTCGCCGCCTACGCCGCGGTGCTCGAGGACCTGGGACGCGAGTCGGACGCCCGCACCTGGCAGCAGCACGCGAATCGCGCGGCGGCCGCGCTGCAGGATCACCTCGGCGCGCTCGACGAGCTCGAGGTGTTCGAGATCCACGAGTCCCGAGCAGACGTCGACGACGAGCAGGACCCCGACGAGCCGGGTACCGGTGAGCCGATTACCGATGAGTCGGTTGCCGACGAGCCGGGTGCCGAGGAGCACGACGCCGATGAGCGGCACGAGGCCGACGAGGCCGGCGCCGATTCCGATGCCGACCAGGGCGACGCCGATCGGGAAGGCGCCGATCAGGAAGGCGCCGATCAGGATCGCATCGACGAGGATCGCGCCGATGATGAGCACGCGGCCGCCGACGAGCCGGTGGCGCCTGAGCCGGTGGACGCAGCACCCGCGAGCTTCGAGGCGGAAGTGGCCGCCGAGGTCGATCAGCTGCTGGCCGAGGCCGGCATCGTCGAGGCCGGGCCCGGCGAGGATCCCGATGACGAGGCGACCGGGAAGGACGCGTAGTGGGGCTGTTCGGGAGGAGGACCTCGGAGCTCGGGCCCGCGCCGATCGCGGAGCGGGAGCTGCTGCTCGCCGATCTCGACGGGGTGGTCTACCGCGGACCGGGTGCGATCCCGGGTGCGGTCGAGCAGCTCAACCGGGCCGGCGAATCGGTGCCGCTCGCGTACATCACCAACAACGCCTCGCGCACGGACCATGCGGTCGCGGAGCACCTGCGGGAGCTCGGGCTGCGCGCGGAGACGAACGACGTCGTGACCTCCCCGCAGGCCGCGGTGGCACTGCTCGCGCGCACCGTGCCCGCCGGCTCGCGCGTGCTCGTCGTGGGCGGCGACGGGCTGGTCGACGAACTCGGCAAGGCCGGCTTCGCGGTGACGCGCAGCGCCGAGGACGATCCCGCCGCCGTGGTGCAGGGTTTCGCCCCGCACGTGGGGTGGGAGCAGCTGGCGGAGGCCGCCTTCGCGCTCGCCGAGCGACCGGGCCGAGATCCGCTGCCCTGGATCGCCACCAACACGGACTGGACGATCCCCGTCGCCCGCGGTCTCGCGCCGGGCAACGGCACGCTCGTGTCGGCCGTGCACACCGCGGTGCAGCGCCTGCCGGTCTTCGCGGGCAAACCCGAGACCCCGATCTTCGAGGCCGCCTTCGAGCGCTTCGGCACCCGCAACGCGCTCATGATCGGCGATCGGCTCGACACCGACATCAAGGGCGCCCGTGCGGCGGAGATCCCGTCGCTGCACGTGCTCACCGGCGTCGACAGGCCCAAGCAGCTCGTCGCCGCGTCGCGGGACATGCAGCCCGACTACATCGTCGCGTCGCTCGCCGAGCTGCACGAGCCGTATCCCGCGACCGAGCGCCTGAAGGACGGGACCGTGCGGGTGGGCGCCGCGAAGGTGCGCATGGACGGCCACGTCGCGAAGGTCGTGGCGGAGGGCGACTCGCCGCTCGACCTGCTGCGCGCCGGCTGCGCCGCGATCTGGGCGTCGGGCCTCGCGATCTACGGCCTGCGGGTTCCCGAGATCCTCTACGAGGATCACTGGCGCTTCTGAGGCGCTCGACGTCGGAGGCGGCGGCTAGGCTGTTCTCATGAGCGGAATCGAGGATCGCACGGCGGAGCAGGCCGGCCCGGCCGGGTCGGCCGAGTCGGCCGAGTCGTCCGCGGCGCGCGACGAGGACGGACTGCTCGGACGCATCGATCTCATCGAGGCGCAGCCCCTGACCCAGCGCGCGGCCGGCTTCGAGCAGTTGCACGACGAACTGCTCGCCGAGCTGCAGCGGGGCGACCACGGTGGCGCCTGACGCGCTCTCCGGTGCCGCCGAACCGGAACGGGACGACCTCCGGGCGGCGGTGTGGGCCGGTGCGCCCGAGCGGCTCGACCGCGTGCTGCCGCAGCTCGGACTCGCCCGATCCCGCAGCCGCGCCGCCGAGCTCATCGCGGGCGGCGGCGTGCTGCTCGACGGCGCTCGGGCGGCGAAGGCCGGGGCTCGGGTGGAGGCCGGATCCCGCGTCGTGGTCACCGCCGACGATCGCTACGTGAGCCGCGCCGCGCACAAGCTCATCGCCGGGCTCGACCGCTTCGGCGTCGAGCCGGCGGGCAGGATCGCCCTCGACGTCGGCGCGTCGACGGGCGGGTTCACGCAGGTGCTGCTCGAGCGCGGCGCGACCGCCGTGCAGGCGATCGACGTGGGCCGCGACCAGATCGCACGCGAGCTGCGCGACGATCCGCGCGTGCGCCTCGTCGAGGGGTGCAACGCGCGCGAGCTCACGCCCGGGGGACTCGCGGCCGACACCGGCATCGCCGAGCGGCCGAGCCTGGTCGTCGCCGATCTGTCGTTCATCTCGCTCACGCTCGTGCTCCCCGCGATCGCGCGCAGCGCAGCCCCCGATGCCGACCTGGTGCTGCTCATCAAGCCGCAGTTCGAGGTGGGCCGGGTGCGCGACGGGGTGGTGACCGATCCCGCGCAGTGGGCCGAGGCGATCCGCGCCGTGCTGCGCACCGGGTTCGAGCTCGGCCTCGGGGCGCATGGCCTCGCCCCATCGCCGATCGCCGGGGGCAGCGGCAACCGCGAGTTCCTCGTGCACTTCGCGCGGGGAGAACGTGCGGGCGCGCAGGCGCCCGATCCGACAGAATGGGAGCAGCGGATCGCGCGGCTCTGCGGAGCTCCTGCGCGATCCGCGCAGTCGGACACGCGGCCGGAGGGAGGATCATGACCACCACGCAGGACGAAGGCGTGCGGAGATTCCTCATCGTCTCGCACACCCACCGCGACGAGGCGGTGTTCGCCACGGTCGAGGCCGTATCGGCACTGCGGGCGGCCGGGGTGCTCCCCGTGCTCGACGCGCAGGACCGCGAGGAGTTCGCGCCGCACATCGAGATCGAGCAGATCGCGCAGCTCGGACGCGACGTCGCGGTCGAGGAGCTCGAGGTCGCCATCGTGCTCGGCGGCGACGGCACGATCCTGCGCGCGGCCGAGCTGCTGCGCGGATCCGAGTGCCCCATCGTGGGCGTGAACCTGGGCCACGTCGGCTTCCTCGCCGAGATGGAGAGCTACGATCTCGCGTCCACGATCGATCGCGTGCTGCGGCGCGACTACACGGTCGAGGAGCGCCTGACGATCGACGTGCGGGCGACCTGCGACGGCGAGGTGATCGCCGACACCTGGGCACTCAACGAGGCGAGCGTCGAGAAGCGCCGGCGCATGCTCGAGGTCGAGATCGGCGTCGACGGACTGCCGGTGTCGTCGTTCGCGTGCGACGGCGTGGTGCTCGCCACCCCCACCGGGTCGACGGCCTATGCGTTCTCGGCGGGCGGACCCGTGGTGTGGCCGGGCGTGCAGGCGATGCTGATGGTGCCGATCGCGGCGCACGCGCTGTTCGATCGGCCGCTGGTGACGGGCACCGACTCCGTGCTGAGCGTGCGCATCCTCCCCGAGAACATCGGGCCGGGGGTGATGTGGTGCGACGGCCGCCGCCGCACGGAGCTGCCGGCCGGGTCGATCGTGCAGGTGTGCCGCTCCGAGCACTCGGTGCGGCTGGCACGCCTCAACGAGGGCGTGTTCTCCGACCGTCTCGTGCGCAAGTTCCACCTGCCCGTCTCGGGCTGGCGCGGCTCCCGGCGCGAGGGCGAGGGCGTCGCGTGATCGAGGAGCTGCGGATCCGGGATCTCGGGGTCATCGCCGACGCGACGCTGCCGCTCGGGCCCGGCTTCACCGCGATCACTGGCGAGACCGGTGCGGGCAAGACCATGGTGGTGAGCGCCCTGGGCCTGCTCATGGGCGAGCGCAGCGACGCGGGCGCGGTGCGCGGGGGCGCCTCGCAGGCGCGGGTGGGCGGCGTGGTGCGCGTCGACGACCCGGTCGTGACGGAGATCGTCGAGGATCTGGGCGGAGACGTCGAAGACGGCGAGCTGGTGCTGAGCCGCGCGGTGAGCGCCGAGGGGCGCAGCCGGGCCAGCGTCGGCGGGGCGAGCGCGCCGGTCGGATCGCTGGGGCGCCTCGCGGAGCGGCTGTTCGCGGTGCACGGGCAGTCGGAGCAGCTGCGGCTGAAGTCGCTCGCGGCGCAGCGGGACACCCTCGACCGCTTCGGCGGCGAGGAGCTCGCCGCCGTGCTGCGGGAGTACCGCGCCGCGCACCGGGAGCGGCAGGAGCTGGCCGAGCAGGTCTCCGAGCTGTCGGGCGCGCGCGACGAGCGCGCCGCCGAGGCGGCTCGGCTGCGGGGTGAGCTGGACGAGATCGCCGCGGTGGATCCGCAGCCGGGGGAGGAGTCGGAGCTCGCGCAGCGCATCGACCTGCTGAGCAACGTCGAGACCCTGCGCGCGGCGACGCAGACGGCGCACGAGGCGCTCTCGAGCGACTCCGACGACCCGATGAGCCGAGACGCCGGCGAACTCGTGGACGAGGCGGTTCGCGAGGTCGAGCGGGTGGCCGACCACGACCAGCGGCTCGCCGCGGTGCTCGAGACGCTGCGCAGCGTGAGCTTCCAGGTGGCCGACGCGGCGCGCGAGCTCGCCGCCTACGCCGCCGACCTCGACCAGGAGGGGCCGGGCGAGCTGGCGAGCGCGAACGAGCGGCTCGCGGCGCTGAACGCCCTCTTCCGCGTCTACGGCGCCGACTCGGCCGAGGTGGTCGAGTACGCCGCGGGTGCGGCGCGGCGGCTGACCGAGCTCGACGGCGACGACGACCGCATCGACGAGCTCGCCGCGCGCCTGGAGGCGACGACGGCGCGCGAGCGCGCGCTCGCGGATCGGCTCTCCGCACTGCGCGGGGCCGCAGCCGCGCGTCTCTCCGAGCTGGTCACGGTGGAGCTGCGCCAGCTCGCCCTGCCGGACGCCGAGTTCGTCGTGCGGGTGTCGCCGCTCGACACGCTCAGCGCCTCGGGGGGCGACGAGGTGCAGCTGCTGTTGAGCCCGCACCCCGGCTCGGCGCCGCGCCCCATCGCCAAGAGCGCCTCGGGGGGCGAGCTGTCGCGCGTCATGCTGGCGCTCGAGGTGGTGCTGGCGGGCGTCGATCCCGTGCCCACCTTCGTGTTCGACGAGGTCGATGCCGGCGTGGGCGGGGCCGCGGCCATCGAGATCGGCCGTCGCCTTTCGCGCCTCGCCCGCACTTCGCAGGTGATCGTGGTCACGCACCTCGCCCAGGTGGCCGCCTTCGCCAACAACCACCTGCAGGTCGTCAAGGACTCCTCGGGCGGTTTCACCGAGAGCAGCTGCCGTCGGCTCGACGGCGACGACCGGCTCGCCGAGATGGCCCGGCTGCTCTCCGGCCTCAGCGACTCCGGCAGCGCGCTCGAGCACGCCGCCGAGCTCCTCGCGCTGCGCGACTAGCGCGGGATCCCACTCCTCCGTCGGATCCTTCACCCGTCGCGGGCACCGTCGATCGCGTCACCCCTGCCGGGTCTCTTGGATCACCTCGGACGCCCCGATTCAACTCGGGAGCAAGCCGTTCGATCCGCGGTCGCCATCCCGCAACCTTCCGTCTCGTCCGCCGTCGTGATGAGTCGGCACGTGCGGCTTCGCCAATACGAGCGCGAGCACGACGCACCAGGCCATGAACGGAATCAGGACCGTCCGCTGGATCAGACCGCCGAACGGTTCGGTCGCCGTCACGAGGTTCGGGGATTCGGTGACCGCGATGAACACCGCATCCGCGATCGCGGTCACCGCCCCGAGGCCCAGCATGGCCCACCACGCCCACCGGGGCGCGGCGGGCGGGCGCAGCGGCCCGGCCAGAACGAACGGCACCACGGGCATGAGCAGGAACACGACGCCGCCGAGAATCCCGTGCACCAGGCCGTGCGGGGTCTGCGCAGCCGGGGACGTGCCCGCCGGATCCATCACGAACGGGCCCGAGGCGAGCAGGCACGCGCCGATGATCCCGAGCAGCACCGCTCCGACCCGGCCGGCACGGCGGGCACGAAGCGCCCGCCGGGTCAGCGCCGCAAGCCCCATCACCCCGGCCCCGCAGAGGATGAAGCTCGCGATCTGCAGCCACCCGCGCGGCCCGAGCGCGAGAGCGCTGACGTATTCGGATAGGGGCGAGTAGCCGGGCCGGAGCGCGCCCTCGATGAGGAATACCCCCACGAAGACGGTCGGCCCTGCCGCAGCGATCACCGGGGCGAAGCGCAGGCTCCGGGCCCCGGGCGCGGGCGGCGACGCCTCACCGACCGGTACGGGCGTTGCTCGGGACATGCGGCTCGCGAGCCGCTGCTTCGCGCGTCATGGGGGCTCCTCCGGTCGTGCGACGCGCGCCTCGTCGCGCTGAGCCCGACCGGAGCGCGTCGTCCGCGTGCGCGGCACCGACCGGAGCCGGTGCCCGGTAGAGCCGGACAGCACGCTCATTCTCCCACCGCACTCCTGCGCGGCCAACAACCCCGAAACCCGCCGGTCGCCGTCGTCGCCCCGCGGCGGCGGACCGGATCCTCGAATCACCCGCCTGCTCGAGCCTGCGGCCGAATCGCGGGCGCTGCGCGAAGCGTGAATAGGGCCGCGGGCTGCTACGCTCACCAGCATGGCGAAGTTGTTCGGACGAAGCAGGCGGCGTGACGCGAAGCCGGGCCTCAGCGATGACGCTGCGGCGAAGGCCGCGTACATGGACAACCACCCCGACGTGGTGCACGCCGACATCGAGCAGATGGACTCTGACACCCGCGAGATGTACCGCGACGCCCGCGAGGCCGCGGTCGACGCCCGCGAGGAGCGCGCCAAGAACACCACGCGCGAGTATGTGGTGCGCGGCCCGTTCCAGCTGGGCTTCACGGTCACGCTCGGCGTGCTCGTCGCGCTGCTGTTCGGCTCCATGGTGGAGCAGCTCAGCACCATCATCATGTACGTGGCCGCGGCCCTCTTCGTCGCCCTCGGCCTCGACCCCGTCGTGCGCCGGCTCGAGCGCAAGGGCCTGAACCGGCCGCTCGGGATCGCGGTCGTGTTCGGCGGCTTCGTGCTCGTGATCGCCGGGCTGCTGGCCATCATCATCCCGATGATCGCGAACCAGATCACGCAGCTCGTGCGCAGCGCCCCGGCCCTGTTCCGCGACGTCACGCAGCAGCAGTGGTTCCTCGACCTGCAGGACCGCTTCGGCCGGTTCATCGACTTCGACGGCCTGCTGCAGATGGGCCAGGACCTCGTGAGCAATCCCGAGAACTGGGCGCAGGTCGCCGGCGGGGTGTGGCAGGCGGGCATCGGGATCGCGAACGGCCTGACGGCCGCCCTCATCGTGCTGATCCTCACCCTCTACTTCCTGGCCTCGCTGCGCACCATCAAGCGGGCCTTCTACTCGCTCGTGCCCCGCTCGGGCCGCGCGAAGGTGATGGACATCACCGAGCAGGTCACCAAGTCCGTCGGCGGCTACGTCAACGGCATGGTGGTGCTCGCCTTCATCAACTCGGTGCTCGGCTTCGTCATGATGACGATCGTGGGCGTGCCGTTCGCCGGCCTGGTCGCGGTCGGCGTCTTCCTGCTCGCGCTCATCCCGCTCATCGGTTCCGTCGCGGCCACGGTGCTCGTGTCGATCGTGGCGCTCTTCAACTCGCCGACCACGGCGATCATCGCCGCCGCCTACTACCTCATCTACATGCAGATCGAGTCGTACCTGCTCACCCCGCGCGTGATGAACCGCGTGGTGTCGGTGCCGGGCGCGCTCGTCGTGATCGGCGCCCTCGCCGGCGGCACCCTGCTCGGCCTGCTCGGCGCGCTCATCTCCATCCCGGTCACGGCGATGGTGCTGATGATCATCAAACAGGTCTGGGTGCCGCGGCAGGAGCTGCGCTAGGCCCTCGCCCCGCTAGCCCTCGCCGGGCTGGCCACCACCCGGCTCGGCCGCGCCCCGCAGGAGGGCGAGCCGGCTCTCGGCGCGGAAGAGATCAGCCGGGGGATCGTCGATGTCGACGAGCCCGGCGCGATCGGTGTCGGCGAGCACGATCAGCGGCAGATCGGCGTCGACCAGCACGTCGAGCAGCGCCACGAATCGCTGCCGCGCCTCCCGGCTCGCCCGAGACAGCGGCGGCACCCCGCTGAGCACCCACGAGTCGAAGTCGGCGGTGAGGTCCAGGTAGTCCTCCGCGATCGAGGTCGCCTCGAGCAGGTCGGAGAAGTCGAACCAGACCTCGCTCCCGCGCACCGCCAGGGCGCGCAGCGCACGGTGCCCGTGCAGCACCGTCGTCGCCTCGTCGGCGGCGGGGCGGGCGAGACCGGCCCCGCGGATCGCGTCGTCATCGGAGTGCAGGATCCAGCGGCCCGATCCGAAACCCGTCCCGCTGCCGGAACCGCCCTCGCGCCGGTAGTCGGCGCCTCCGTCGAGCGCGCGCACGGCGAAGCGCTCGCGGATGATGCGGATGCCGGGCACGAAGACGTGATGGTAGACGGGGTTGGGCAGCAGCTCCTCCGGCTCGTAGTTCGAGGTGAGCAGCGTCGGCACGCCTCGGCGGGTGAGCTCGTCGAGCAGGCGGTTCAGCAGGCTCGCCCCGCCGGGGTCGTGCACGTGCAGCTCGTCGAAGAAGAACAGCCGCGCCCCGCTCAGCAGCTCCTCCACGGTCTCCTCGATGGCCGCGCGGGCGCTCAGCTGCGCGCCGAAGCGGCGCTGCAGCCCCTGGAAGAAGGTGTGGAAGTGCACGCGGCGCTTCCGGGACTCGGGCAGCGGCGCGGCCCGGAAGATCTCCGACATCAGCCAGGTCTTGCCCCGGCCGGCCGGGCCGTGCACGTAGAAGCCGGCGGGCTCCGGATCCGTCGCGCGACCGCCCTCGAGGAAGGCGGCGATCTCGCCCAGCACGGAGCGCTGCGCGGTGTCGAGGGTGATGCCCCGTGCGGCGGCCGACTCCTCGACCGCGGCCGCGATCCCCGTCGGGTTCCCGGTGGTCGCGGCGGTTCCCGCGGTGCCCGTGCTCGCTGGCTGCATCCGTCTCCTCGTTCGTGCTGGGCGCGCTGCGCGCCCACCCCAGCCTATGCGCCGCTCCTGACGGTGAGCTCACTTCGGCTGCCCGGCGCGCGGTCCCACTCCGCCATCCTGCGCGAACGGAGCGAGTCGCAGGATCCAACGTGGATCGTACTCCGACGTGGATCCTGCGACTGCGCGCAGGATGACCCGGGGTTCGCGAACCGCCGCGCGGCCGACGGGCTGGATTCCGGGTGCCCGACGCGTATTCTGGCAGGGGTGAGCGGGTCCCGCGCGAGCGGGAGGGCGCGATCCGAGCGGGCGGGCGGTGGCCGCTGTCCGCGACTCCCCTTCAAGTGATAGGATCGAAGCCCGTGGGAACAGAGCAGCGCGCGGACCGGACAGGCATCACCAAGCACATCTTCGTGACCGGGGGTGTGGTCTCCTCTCTGGGCAAAGGCCTCACCGCCGCGAGTCTGGGCAATCTGCTCACCGCGCGCGGACTGCGCGTCGTCATGCAGAAGCTGGATCCCTATCTCAACGCCGATCCCGGCACGATGAACCCGTTCCAGCACGGCGAGGTCTTCGTGACCGACGACGGCGCCGAGACCGACCTCGACATCGGGCACTACGAGCGCTTCCTGGGCATCGACCTGTCGCAGGCGGCCAACGTCACCACCGGCCAGATCTACTCCACGGTCATCGCGAAGGAGCGCCGCGGCGAGTACCTCGGCGACACGGTGCAGGTGATCCCGCACATCACCAACGAGATCAAGCGCCGCATGCGCCTCCAGGCCGAGGAGGATCCGCGCCCCGACGTCATCATCACCGAGGTCGGCGGCACGGTCGGCGACATCGAGTCGCAGCCGTTCCTCGAGTCGGCGCGCCAGGTGCGCCACGAGCTCGGCCGCAACAACGTGTTCTTCGTGCACGTCTCGCTCGTGCCCTTCATGGGCGCCTCGGGCGAGCAGAAGACCAAGCCCACGCAGCACTCCGTCGCGGCCCTCCGCTCCATCGGCATCCAGCCCGACGCGCTCGTGCTGCGCAGCGACCGCCCGGTCACCGACGACAACCTGCGCAAGATCGCGCTCATGTGCGACGTCGAGGAGAAAGCCGTGGTCAACGCGATCGACGTGCCGAGCATCTACGATCTGCCGCGCCTGCTCAACGACCAGGGGCTCGACCGCATCATCGTCGAGAACCTCGGGCTCGAGGAGCGCGCCCACGACGTCGACTGGACGGGCTGGCAGCCCGTGCTCGACGCGGTGCACCACCCGAAGGGCGAGGTCACGCTCGCGCTCGTGGGCAAGTACATCGACCTGCCCGACGCCTACCTGTCGGTCACCGAGGCGCTGCGCGCCGGCGGCTTCGCGCACTCCACCAAGGTCAACATCAAGTGGGTGCCGTCCGACGACTGCGAGACCCCCGAGGGTGCGCTCGAGGCGCTCGGCGACGTCCACGGCATCTGCGTGCCGGGCGGCTTCGGCATCCGCGGCATCGAGGGCAAGCTCGGCGCGCTGCGCTTCGCCCGCGAGAACGGCATCCCCACGCTCGGCCTCTGCCTGGGCCTGCAGTGCATGGTGATCGAGTACGCGCGCAACGTGGCCGGCCTCGAGGGCGCCTCCTCCACGGAGTTCGACCCCGAGACCCCCGTGCCGGTGATCGCGACCATGGCCGAGCAGGTCGACATCATCGACGGCGGCGACCTCGGCGGCACCATGCGCCTGGGCCTCTACGAGGCGGCGCTCGCCGAGGGATCCCTCGCCGCGACGCTGTACGGCGCGCCCGTGGCGAGCGAGCGTCACCGCCACCGCTACGAGGTCAACAACCGCTATCGCGAGCAGATCGCCGCGGCGGGGCTCTCGTTCTCGGGCACCAGCCCCGACGGCGCACTCGTCGAGTACGTCGAGCTGCCCGCCGAGCAGCACCCCTTCTACATCGCCACGCAGGCGCACCCCGAGCTGCGCTCGCGCCCCGGCATCCCGCACCCGCTCTTCGCGGGCCTCGTCTCGGCCGCGATCGATCGCCGCGAGGCGGCGCGCCTCTTCGAGGTCGATGGCGAGTCGGACGCCGAGGCCGGCGAGTAGGCGAGTGCGGTGAGCGATCTGCCCGAGGTGCTCGCCGGCGAGCAGCCGCCCGCCGCCGAGCAGCCGCTCGCCGATGAGCGCGCCGAGGTGCGCGTGCTCGACAGCGAACTGCTCGTGCGCGGGCACGTCTGGGACGTGCGCCGGGATCGCTTCGAGTTCGGCGGCACCGAGCTGGTGCGCGACTACCTGGACCACCCCGGGGCGGTCGCCGTGCTGGCGGTCGACGCCGAGGAGCGGGTTCTGCTGATCCGCCAGTACCGGCACGCGATCGCGCACCGCGACTGGGAGATCCCGGCCGGCCTGATGGACGCCCCGGGGGAGCCGGGGCTCGGCGCCGCGCAGCGCGAGCTGGCCGAGGAGGCCGATCTGCGCGCCGAGCGCTGGGGTCTGCTGCTCGATCTCTTCCTCTCGCCCGGGGGCACGAGCGAGGCCATGCGCATCTTCCTCGCGCGGGATCTGCACCGCGTCGACCACGACTACGTGCGCGCGGACGAGGAGGCCGAGCTGGTGCCGCGCTGGGTGCCGCTCGCCGAGGCGGTCGAGGCCGTGCTCGACGGGCGCGTGCAGAATGCCGTCACCGCGAGCGCGGTGCTGGCCGCCTGGGCCGCACGCGGCCGCGGCTGGGACGCGCTGCGCGATCCCGAGCTGCCCTGGACCGCCCGCGAGGCGTCGCGGGGAGAGCGCTCGCGCTGAGCGGGGTCGTCCGGTGAGCGAGCGGAGCGGGCGCCGTGCCGAGCGGGCGCAGCGAGACGAAGCGTCGGGTGCGGCCGGGCCGAGCGCCGCGCAGGGGATCGAGCGCTATCTGCGCCACGTCGCCCTGGAGCGCGGTCTCTCCGCCAACAGCCGGGCCGCCTACCGGCGCGACCTCGAGGCCTACGCGGCGTGGCTGGAGGCGCGAGGGATCCGGGATCTCGCCGAGGTGGCGCCCGAGACGCTCTCCGAGTACGTCGTCGAGCTGGGCCGGCCGGCGGATCCCGGGACCGAGGCCGCGCAGCGCCCGCTCGCTCCCGCCTCGATCACCCGGCGCCTCTCCACCGTGCGCGGCATGCACCGCTTCCTCTTCGAGGAGGGGCTGCTCGAGAGCCACGCGGGGAGCGGCGTGCGCACCCCCAAGCGCGCGCAGCGGCTGCCCAAGGCGCTCGCGGTCGAGGACGTGGAGGCACTGCTCGCCGCGGCCGGCGGATCGACGGGGGAGGACGGGGCCGGCGGCGACGACCCGGTGGGGCTGCGCGACCGCGCGCTGCTCGAACTGCTGTACGCGACCGGGGCCCGCGTGAGCGAGGTCACCGCGCTCGACATCGACGACCTGCTCGCCGGCTCCGGCCGGGGCGACGTGTGGGGCGACCCGGAGCGCGCGCTGGGCGAGGGCGGGCTGCTGCAGGTCACCGGCAAGGGATCGAAGCAGCGGATCGTGCCCTACGGCAGTTACGCCGGCCGCGCGCTCGCCGCGTACCTCGTGCGCGCCCGGCCGCAGATGGTCGAGCGCGGGCGCGGCACCCCCGCGCTCTTCGTCGGGCCCCGCGGCGGCCGGCTGTCGCGGCAGAGCGCGTGGCTCGTGATCCGGGCCGCTGCCGAGCGCGCCGGGATCACCGCCGAGGTCTCGCCGCACACCCTGCGGCACTCCTTCGCGACGCACCTGCTCGCGGGCGGCGCCGATGTGCGCACCGTGCAGGAGCTGCTGGGCCACGCCTCGGTCACGACCACGCAGATCTACACCCAGGTGACGGCCGACACCCTGCGCGAGCACTACATCCTCTCGCACCCGCGGGCGCGGTAGGGGGCGATCCCGGAGGGCCCGGTCCCGGCTCCGATCGCCTGGTGGTGTCTCGCCGGGCGGGGCCCTGTCGCGGTCTCGACTCGCTCCGCTCGCTCAACCGGCGATAGGGCCCCGTCCGGCGTCTCGCATGGGGCTTCACGGCTCGAGTCGGGCGCGCGATAGGATGGAGCGTTAGCGAGCGAGAGGAGTGCCGGGCATGGCGAAGCAGAAGGTCGAGCTGGGGCCCACGGGCCGCCCCGACCGCGTCATCCCCGCGCCCAAGAAGCTCGAACGGCACGGCCCCGCGCGCATCATCGCGATGTGCAATCAGAAGGGCGGCGTCGGCAAGACGACCAGCACCATCAACCTCGCCGCGGCCCTCGCGCGCTACGGCCGCAGGGTGCTCGCGGTCGACTTCGACCCGCAGGGCGCCCTCTCCGCCGGCCTCGGTGTGCCGGCGCACGACGTGCCCACGATCTACGACCTCATGCTGAGCAAGGTGAAGGATCCGCGCGACGCGATCCAGCCCACCGAGACGGCGGGGCTCGACGTGATCCCGGCCAACATCGACCTCTCGGCCGCCGAGGTGCACCTGGTCACCGAGGTGGCGCGCGAGCAGATCCTCGCGGGGGTGCTGCGCAAGGTCGCGAGCGACTACGACGTGATCCTCATCGACTGCCAGCCCTCGCTCGGCCTGCTCACCGTCAACGCGCTCACCGCGAGCCACGGCGTGCTGATCCCGCTCGCCTGCGAGTACTTCGCGCTGCGCGGCGTCGCGCTGCTGGTCGAGACGATCGACAAGGTGCGGGATCGCCTCAACCCCGCCCTCGAGCTCGACGGCATCCTCGCCACCATGTACGACCCGCGCACCCTGCACGCGCGCGAGGTGCTGGAGCGCGTCGTCGACACCTTCGGCGACAAGGTCTTCGACACCGTCATCGGCCGCACGGTGAAGCTGCCCGACGCGCAGATCGCGGCGAAGCCGATCCTCGACTACGCGCCCTCGAACGCGGCGTCCGAGGCGTATCTGAAGCTGGCTCGCGAGCTGGTGCAGCGCGGCGTCGTCGCATAGGGATCGAAACCGTCATGGTCGCGCTCGACATGCAGCACACGGAGCCGGGCGCTGCAGGCGCCTCCGGCGATCCCGGTGCGCCCGGCCCGCCTGAGGAGTCCGGCGCCGGCCATCCCGCGGCGCCCGGTGCTCCCGGCGATTCCGCCGCGCCGGCCGACACGGCTGCGCCCGCGGATTCCGGCGCCTCCGACTTCCGGGTGAAGCTCGAGGTGTTCGACGGTCCCTTCGATCTGCTGCTCAGCCTCATCGGCAAGCACGAGCTCGACATCACCGAGGTCTCGCTCAGCCTGGTCACCGACGAGTTCATCTCCTACCTGGCCTCGCTTGAGGGGCAGGGCCTCGTCGAGCTCGACCGCGCCTCGGAGTTCCTGGTGGTGGCGGCGACCCTGCTCGACCTCAAGATCGCGAGCCTGCTGCCGCAGGGCGAGGCGGTCGACGCCGAGGACATCGCGCTGCTCGAGGCCCGCGACCTGCTCTTCGCCCGGCTGCTGCAGTACCGGGCGTTCAAGCAGGCGAGCGCCTGGTTCAGGGAGCGGCTCGCGGCCGAGGATGCTCGGCACCCCCGCCTCGTACCGCTCGACGCGAAGTACCGCGAGCGCGCGCCGGAGCTCGTGTGGCGGCTCTCGGCCGAGGACTTCGCGGCCATCGCCTTGCTCGCCTTCGCGCCCCGGGAGATCCCCACCGTGGGGCTCGATCACCTGCACGCGCCGCTCGTCTCGATCCGCGAGCAGGCGGCCGTGGTCGTCTCGCTGCTGCGCACGGGAGGGGCCCACAGCTTCCGGGAGCTGATCGCGGGCGTGGGGGAGCGCGGTGTGATCGTGGCGCGGTTCCTCGCGATCCTCGAGCTCTACCGGCGGGCCGCCGTGACCTTCGAGCAGGCGGAGCCGCTCGGCGAGCTGCACGTGCAGTGGACGGGCGAGAGCTGGTCGGACGAGGAGCTTTCGACGCTGGGGAACGACTATGACTGAGACGGAGCACATGGAAGAGACCGCACCCGCCGAGGCCGAGACCGCCGAACTCGCCGAAACCGAGCAGGCCGGCGGGATCGAGACCACCGGGACCGAGGCCCCCGAAGCGGAGACCGAGCTGACCCGGGCCCGCGCCGCGCACTCGCTCGCGCAGCAGCTCGAGGCGCTGCTCATCGTGGCCGACGAGCCGCTCAGCGCGATGGCGCTCGCCACCGCGACCGACCGGCCCGTGCGCGAGGTGCGCGCGGTGCTCGGCGAGCTGGTCGCCGAGTTCGACGGCGACGGCTCGGGATCGGGATCGCCGCGCGGCTTCGAGCTGCGCGAGGTCGCGGGGGGCTACCGCTTCTACGTGCGCGAGAGCCTCGACCCGGTGGTGGCCGACTTCGTGCAGCAGCAGACCCCGGCCAAGCTGTCGCAGGCGGCGCTCGAGACGCTCGCCGTGGTCGCCTACCGGCAGCCGATCTCGCGCGGCGCGATCGCGTCGATCCGCGCCGTGAACGTGGACTCGGTGGTGCGCACGCTGCTGGCGCGCGGCCTCATCACCGAGGTGGGGCAGGATCCCGAGACCACGGCCACGCTCTACGGCACGACGGAGGCCCTGCTCGGCCACCTCGGCATCGGCGACATCTCCGAGCTGCCGCCGATCGCGCCGCTGCTCGACGACGGATCGGAGGGCTTCGAGCATGAGACGCTCTGACGGCGAGGGACTCGGCGGCTCCTTCTCGGTGGACGGCGAGAGCGTCGAGGTCGACCTCGCCGAGTTCGGCTGGGATCGCCCCGTTTCGCAGGATCCGGATCCCGCCTCCGAGGACGACGGCCGCGTGCGCCTGCAGAAGGCGCTCGCCCACGCGGGCGTCGCGTCGCGTCGCGCGTGCGAGGCGCTCATCACGGGCGGCCGCGTCACCGTGAACGGGAGGGTGCAGCGGGAGCTGGGATCCCGCATCGATCCCGAGCACGACGACGTGCGCGTCGACGGCGTGGTGGTGCAGCTCGACGTCTCCAAGCGGTACTTCGTGCTCAACAAGCCGCGCGGCGTGGTCTCCACCATGAGCGACGAGAACGGCCGCCCCGACCTGCGGGAGTTCACCGATCAGATCGACGACCGCCTCTACAACGTGGGCCGTCTCGACACCGACACGAGCGGGCTGCTCATCCTCACCAACGACGGCGAGCTCGCGCACAAGCTCGCCCACCCGAGCTTCGGGGTGAGCAAGACCTACATCGCCAAGGTGCGCGGCCGGGTGACGCCCGCCGTGATCCAGCGCCTCAAGGACGGCGTCGAGCTGAGCGACGGCCCGATCCACGCGGATCGCGCCAAGATGCTGCCCGGCGGATCCGGCAGCTCGCACTCCCTCGTCGAGCTCACACTGCACTCGGGGCGCAACCGCATCGTGCGCCGCATGCTCGCCGAGGTGGGGCACCCGGTCGAGGAGCTCGTGCGGCGGCAGTTCGGGCCGCTGCACCTGGGCACGCTGCGCAGCGGCGAGATGCGGGAGCTGTCGGCGGCCGAGCGCGGGGCGCTGCTGTCGGCGGCCGAGGACGGCGAGGCCGGACGCGGCTCGGGATCCGGCCGCTCGGGATCCGGATCGAAGCGCGGCGCGGGATCGGGTCGTTCGGGATCCGGCGCGAAACGGGATTCGGGCCCCGGGGGATCGGGGGCGAAGCGCGACGGCTCGGGCGGCCGCGGGGCGGTGACGGCCGGGCGGCCGGGCGACGGCAAGGGTGCGCGCGGCATGCGCGGCGTGGCGGCCCGGGGCAACCCGCACGGCCGTGGCGGGCCCGGCGCGGCGAGCGGCGACGCGAAGTCCGCGCGGTCGGGCGGCGGCGCGAGCGGCGACGGCGGCGGGCGCGGGAAGAGCGGACGCCCGGGCGGCACCGACCGCATGAGCGGCGGACGCGGGCAGAATGGGCAGCAGGGTTCGGGGAAGCCCCGCACCGACGGACGGAAACGGAACGGAAGATGAACGAGCTGAGGATCTCGACCCCCGGCATCGGCCGCCAGAGCGGCAACGGGCGCGGAGCGCTCGCCGCGCGCACCCGCGGCTCCGTGCACGTGATCGGCGCCGGTCTGCTCGGCGCGAGCGTGGGGCTGGGGCTGCGCGAGCGCGGCGTCGACGTGACGCTCGAGGATCTCTCGCCGACCACGGTCGCGCTCGCCGCCGACTACGGCGCCGGGCGGGTGCGCACGGCCGAGGATCCCGCGCCGGCCCTCGTGGTCGTCGCGACGCCTCCCGACGTCACGGCCGACGTGATCGAGCGCGCGCTCGCCACCTACCCCGAGGCGGTCGTCACCGACGTGGCCAGCGTGAAGCTCGCCCCCTTCGTCGAGCTGACGCGGCGCGGTGTCGACCTCACGAACTACGTCGGCTCGCACCCGATGGCCGGGCGCGAGCGCGGCGGCGCGATCATGGCCCGCGCCGACCTCTTCAAGGCGCGCCCGTGGATCATCTGCCGCGACGAGGAGACGCCGCCCGACGCCCTCGCGCTGGTCGAGGCCGTGGCGCTCGACCTCGGCGGGGTGCTCATGGAGATGACGCCGGAGGAGCACGATCGCTCGGTGGGGCTCGTCTCGCACCTGCCGCAGGTGGTGTCGAGCCTGCTCGCCGCGCGTCTGACGCCGGCGACCGAGCAAGCCATCGGCCTCGCGGGGGCCGGCCTGCGCGACACGACCCGCATCGCGGCGAGCGACCCGGAGCTGTGGGTGCAGATCCTCGGCGCCAACCGGCAGCCGGTGATCGAGCTGATCGACGCCTTCAGCGCCGACCTCGCGGCCTTCGCCGATGCGCTGCGCGATCCCGAGCAGTCCGGCGCCAAGCGGCGCATCGCCGACCTGCTCGCCGCGGGCAACCGCGGGGTGGCGCGCATCCCGGGCAAGCACGGATCGTCCGAGCACTTCACCACGATCACGGTGCTGATCGACGACCGGCCGGGCGAGCTCGGCCGGCTGCTCACCGAACTCGGAGAACTGGGCATTAACATGGAAGACTTGCGCCTCGAGCACTCGCCGGGCGCGCAGATCGGTTTCGCGGAGATCGCGGTGCTGCCCGAGGTGGCGGAGCGCGCGGTCTCCGATCTCGTCGAACGCGGATGGAGGACGCTGTGAACGATGCTGCACTGCGGAGTGAGCCCACCCGTCAGCCTGCGCGGCAGGACGAGTCCTCCCGTCAGCCTGCGGAACTGAACGAACCTGCCCGTCATCCTGCGCTGCGGGACGAATCCTCCCGTCATCCTGCGCGAGCTCGCGAGTCGCAGGATCCAGACGTGCGCGATCGGGACGAGCCGGTGGCCGCAGCCGCGCCGATCCTCGTGGCGATCGACGGCCCCGCGGGCAGCGGCAAGTCGAGCGTGTCGCGCGCGGCCGCGGTGCGGCTGGGGTTCGGGATCCTCGACACGGGAGCCGCCTACCGCTCGCTGGCGTGGGCCTGCCTGGAGACCGGCACCGATCTCGACGATGAGGCCGCCGTGGTGGCGCTGCTCGACCGCTGGGAGTACTCGACAACGCTGCTCGGGGAGCAGCGGATCGGCGTGGTGCTGCGCGACGAGATGCACGACGTCACCGCCGCGATCCGCGACCACTCGGTCAGTGGGCAGGTGAGCCGAGTCTCGAAGCATCCCGGGGTGCGGGATCGCCTCAACGCGATGTTCCGCGGGATCGTCGCCGAGTCGGGCCTGCCCGGCGTGGTCATCGAGGGGCGCGACATCACCACGGTCGTCGCGCCGGAAGCGCCCGTGCGCATCCTCATGACGGCGTCGCCCGAGGTGCGCGCCCAGCGCCGCGCGGGCGAGCTGGAAGGTCTGTCGCACGAGCAGGTGCTCGCCGACATCGCCGCGCGCGACGCGAAGGATGCGCTCGTGGTGGACTTCATCAACCCCGCACCCGGGGTGACGCTCGTCGACACGAGCGAACTGGACTTCGAGCAGTCGGTGCAGGCTGTGGTCGATATCGTACGAGCGGTGCAAACCGCTCGGTGAACGAGCGAAACGAGGGGGTCCGCCGGTTGAGCGAGCGCAGCGAGTCGAAACCCAGGAACCCCGGTCGCACGAATGAAAATGGAAGTGAGCCGGCAATGAGCAGCGAGAACAACGGACCCGAGGTCTTCGACGCGGCGGCGGTGCCCGAGGACGAGATCATCGTCGGCGAGGACTTCGACGCCGAGGGGATCACCTTCGCCGAGGGCGACGAGGTCACCGACGAGGAGCGCCTGCGCGCCATGCGCTCGAACCTCGACGCCTTCGACCTGGAGGACGAGGACCTCGCGATCATCGGCGAGGACGGCGAGTTCCTCGGCTTCCGCGAGCCCGTCGCCGAGGCGCTGCCGGTGGTCGCGATCGTGGGCCGCCCGAACGTGGGCAAGTCGGCGCTCGTCAACCGCATCCTGGGCCGCCGCGAGGCCGTGGTCGAGGACGTGCCCGGCGTCACCCGAGACCGCGTGACCTACTCGGCGGAGTGGAACGGCACCCGCTTCAGCCTGGTCGACACCGGCGGCTGGGAGCCTGACGCCAAGGGCATCGACGCGTCGGTGGCCCTGCAGGCCGAGGTGGCGATCGAGCTCTGCGACGTCGTGATGTTCGTCGTGGACTCCCGCGTGGGCCCCACCGCGACCGACGAACGCGTGGTGCAGCTGCTGCGCCGCACGAACAAGCCCGTCTTCCTCGTGGCCAACAAGGTCGACGACGCGGTGCTCGAGGCCGAGGCGGCGCAGCTGTGGTCGCTCGGCCTCGGCGAGCCGCACACCGTCTCCGCGCTGCACGGCCGCGGCGTCGCCGACCTGCTCGACCAGGTGATCGAGGCGCTGCCCGAGGAGTCGGCGGTGGCGCAGCCGAAGCTGCTGGGCCCGCGCCGCGTCGCGCTGCTCGGCCGCCCGAACGTGGGCAAGTCGAGCCTGCTCAACAAGGCCGCGGGCGAGGAGCGTGTGGTCGTCAACGAGCTGTCGGGCACCACGCGCGACCCGGTGGACGAGCAGGTCGAGATCGCGGGCCGCGTCTGGACCTTCGTCGACACCGCGGGCATCCGCCGCCGCGTGCACCTGCAGAAGGGCGCCGACTTCTACGCGTCGCTGCGCACCGCGGCCGCGCTGGAGAAGGCCGAGGTCGCGGTCGTGCTCATCGACGTGACGCAGGAGATCAGCGACCAGGATCTGCGCATCATCGACCTGGTGCTCGAGTCGGGCCGCGCGCTCGTGCTCGCGTTCAACAAGTGGGATCTGCTCGACGACGACCGCCGCCGCTACCTGGAGCGGGAGATCGAGCAGGATCTCGCGCACGTGGAGTGGGCGCCGCGCGTCAACATCTCGGCCCGCACCGGCCGCCACCTCGAGAAGCTCGTGCCGGCGCTCGAGACCGCGCTCGAGTCGTGGGACACGCGCATCCCCACCGCGAAGTTCAACGCCTTCGTGGCCGAGCTCGTGCAGGAGTACCCGCACCCGCTGCGCGGCGGCAAGCAGCCGCGCATCCTGTTCGGCACGCAGGTGCAGAACCGTCCGCCGACGTTCGTGCTGTTCACCTCGGGCTTCCTCGACCCGCAGTACCGCCGCTTCATCCAGCGCCGCCTGCGCGAGCGCTACGGCTTCGAGGGCAGCCCCATCGTGCTCAACATGCGCATCCGTGAGCGACGACAGCGACGTTAGGAGCTGGGGTCGTCGCTCCGAAACAGCGATTTCTCGCTGTTTCGAGGATGCGCCGCGCGGCTCCGCCCGCGCGGTGAGTATCGCGTAGCGATTCCTCAAACACATCCGTGAAAGGCGTGCCCGGCGTTGGCCAGGCCCCGCGCCGCACGCTCGCGCAGGAGAGAACCACTCGTGCAGGAGCGAAACGGCGAATACCTCCTGCGCGAGTGGTTTTCTCCTGCACCGGTGGTGGGCTGCGGGGCCGGCGGCGCGTCCCCGGCGCCATCCGCCTCGGGGCGCCCCCAGGCGGCACGCGCTAGCCTCGCAGTGTGGCGCCAGCAGACTCTCCCGAGCCGGATCCCGCGCGCATCGCGCACCCGGATCCCGCACCGCCCCGCGCCCCGGAACCGGCCCCCGCCCCGCACCCCGCCCCCGATCCCGCGCGCATCGCGCACCCGGATCCCGAGCCCGCCCGCCGGCTGACCCGCCTCGAGGCGGCGATCGACCGCGCTGCGCACCGCCTGCTGCAGGGGCGGCCGGAGCGCGGCCCGCGGGCGGTCGCCATCGAGTGCGTGGTCTTCGTGCTCAAGCAGGCGTGGGCGTGCGTGTTCGGCGCGCTGCTGCTCGCCGTGATCGTGGCCGCGCGGCTCTGGTACCCCGACGACGCGCCGCTGGCGCGCAACGACGCCCTGACGATCGCGGCGATCCTGATCCAGGTCGGCATGCTCGCCTTCCGGCTCGAGAGCGGGCGGGAGCTGTGGGTGATCGTGCTGTTCCACGTCACGGGCACGGTGATGGAGCTGTTCAAGACCGATGTCGGGTCGTGGGCCTACGAGGCCGACGGGGTGCTGCGGATCGGTGCGGTGCCGCTCTTCAGCGGGTTCATGTACGCCGCGGTGGGCTCGTACATGGTGCGCGTCTACCGGCTGCACGACCTGCGCTTCGACCGGTACCCGCGCGTCTGGGCCACCACGCTCGTCGCGGTGGGCATCTACGTGAACTTCTTCAGCCACCACTACATCTGGGATCTGCGCTGGGTGCTGCTCGCGCTGGTCGTGCTGCTGTGGTGGCGCACCGTCATGCACTTCCGCGTGTGGCGGGTGACGCTGCGGGTGCCGCTGCTGCTGGTCTTCGCGGGGGTGGCGCTGTTCATCTGGCTGGCCGAGAACATCGGCACCTGGGCCGGTGCCTGGCTGTACCCGCATCAGGAGGGCGGCTGGGAGCCGGTGTCGCCGCAGAAGCTGATCGCCTGGTTCCTGCTGATGATCATCTCGGTGGTCATGGTGACCTGGGTGTACCCGCCGCGCCCGCCCGCGGTCCGGTCGGGATCCGCGGAACGGGCGTAGGGCGGGCGCGGTCGGCCGGGGCCGGCGCGCGGGAGACGGGCGCAGCGCCCGGGATCAGGCCGCCAGGAACGGGATCGTGAAGAAGCCGAAGACGAGCAGCGACAGCACCACGAGCGCGGCGAGCACCGTGAGGGCCAGCATGACGCCGTTGAGCCAGACGCCCCAGAGCGCGAGGGTGCGCTCGGTGGTGCGGCGGCGCAGGGCGATGATGCCGAGGATCAGGCCGGTGATGGGGGCGATGAAGGTCCAGCCGCTGACGACCGACGCGATCCCGAGCACGAAGCTCGTGATGGCGAAGCCGCGGGCGTCCTCGGCGACGGGTGCGCCGGTGGGACCGGCGAACTGCGCGGGCCGGCCGGAGCCGTTCGCGGCGTCTGCGGGCTGCTCGATGCGCGGGATCCGCGTGGTGTCGTCGGCCTGAGCCGCGAGCGCGGTGGTGTCGGGGGTGAGGGCTGCGGAGGTCATGAGCGGTGTCCTTTCGGCTGGGGATCGGGGCGTTTCGTGATGGTTCCACGCTACGTGCGCCGCCCCGCCGGTCGCGTCCTGCCCAGGTATCGAGAGCCTCGTACCGGGGTACCACGGTTCTCGGGCGCGAGGGGCCGGGGACCCATCCGCGCCGTCGATCGATCGGCGCCTTCCGGGGCTCGCATCCTTCACGGGCCCCGGAAGGCGCAAGAGGGTCCGGGATCGATCAGCGCGGCGGGCGGATCAGCGCGGCCCGCGGATGCCGGGCGGATCAGCGGGGTCCGCAGAGGCCCCCGGATCCGCGGCGCGCCCGCGATCCCCCTGCCTAGTGCGACACCCCGGAGACGTCGGTGCCGCGGGGCGCCACGAAGAACACCAGCGCCGCGACCGCGAGCATGATGATGCCGCCCGCGATCCCCGTCGCCTGCAGCGAGTGGGTGAAGGCCACGCCGGCCTCGTGGGCGAGCGCGGGCAGCTGAGCCTCGGCTGAGATCGCCACCGCGGCCCCCAGCGACGCCTCGGCCTGCTCGGCCAGCTTCGCGTCGAGCCCGGCGAGCGCGCCCGAGGCGATGAGCTCGGCGCGGTAGATGAGCGCCGAGATGCTGCCGAGGATCGCGACGCCGAGTACCGCGCCCAGCTCGTAGGAGGTCTCCTCGAGCGCACCCGCGTTGCCGGCCTTCTCCTCGGGGGAGCCGTGCATGATCATCGCCGAGCCGATCGCGAGGGATCCCGTGCCCGCACCCACCAGGGTGAGCGCGATGAGCACGGTGAGCGTGTTCAGCGTGCCCGGCTGCAGGGCGATGATGAGCATGCCGACGCCGGCGAGGCCCACACCGCCCGCCAGCACGGTGCGCGCGCCGATGAGCCGGGCGAGCGGCGGAGCGGAGAGCGAGGCCACGGCGCCGGCGATCGCGATCGGGAAGAGGCGCACGCCGGCCTCGACGGGCGAGGCGCCGTCGACGAGCTGCATCCACTGCGCGATGAGCAGCAGCGCGGCGGCCATGGCGAACATCGACCCGAGCGCCGCGACGATGCCCGCCGAGAACTCGCGGTTGCGGAAGAGCCGCAGATCGAGCAGCGGCGAGTCGCTGCGCACGCAGCGCACGATGAACCAGGCGAGCAGCGCCGCGCCGGCGGCGAAAGCGGCGAGGGCCTCGGGCACGAGGAAGCTCGCCTCCTTGCCGAAGGTCTTGACGGCCCACACGACCAGCGTCATGCCGACCAGGGAGAGCAGAGCCGCCAGGGCGTCCCAGCGGCCGGGCTTCGCCACCCGCGACTCGGGCAGGATGACGATGCCGGCGATGACGCCCGCGATCATCAGCGGCACGTTGATGAGGAACGCCGCGTGCCACGAGAAGTGCTCGAGCAGGAGGCCGCCGATGAGCGGCCCCACGGCGGCGCCGAGGCCCGAGACCGCGGCCCAGATGCTGAGCGCGGTGGCGCGCTCCTTCGGGTCGGTGAAGATGACGCGGATGAGCGACAGCGTGATCGGCATGATCATCGCGCCGCCCACGCCGAGCAGCGCGCGGATCGCGATGACGCCCTCGGCGCTGTCGGCCAGCAGCACGAGCAGCGAGGCGCCGCCGAAGATCGAGTAGCCGAGCAGCAGCATGCGCTTGCGACCCCAGCGGTCGGCGATCGCCGCGAACGAGACGAGCAGGCCCGCGAGCACGAGGGAGTACACGTCGACGATCCAGAGCTGCTGATCGGAAGTGGGGTGCAGCTCGGCCGCCATCTCGGGCAGCGCGATGTTGAGGATCGTCATGTCCATCGTGATGACGAGCAGGCTCGCGGTGAGCACGGCCACGGCGGCCCAGCGCCGACTGCGGCTGAGGGGCGTCTGCGCGGGGGTGGCTGCGGTGTCGATGGGGGCGGTCATGATCTTTCCTGTGCGTCTGGGGTGGTCGGCTGGGTGTGCGCGGATTCCGGGTCGCGGTCGGGTTCCCGGCCGTGGTCGGGGGCGGGATCCGGATCGGGGTCGACGGGCATCGCGGCGAGGGCGCGCAGCACCCGGGTGATCTCGTGGTGCTCGAGGGGCTGCTCGTGCAGGCCCGCGTGCATGGTGACGCCGTCGAGGTAGACGGCGATGGCGGCGGCCCGCTCCCGGCCGATGTGCTGCGCGAGCATGTCGGTGAGCCGGTCGGTCCAGCGCAGCGCCAGGGGGCGCAGCCGCGGGTCGGTGACGCCGGTGGTCATGAGCGCGATGTCGGCCTGGAGCACGCGGGTGTCGCGCAGGTACTCGAGGAACTGGTCGACGGCGCGATCCGGGCTCGTCACGAACTCGGTGAGGTGCGGTTCCATGTGGGCGAGCTCGTCGTCGATCTCGTCGGAGAGCTGCTGCAGCGCGGTCTCGCGCAGGTCGTCGATCGAGCTGAAGTACTGGGTGGTCGACCCGAGCGGCACCTGCGCGCGGGCGGCGACGGCTCGGTGGGTGAGCGCGGCGGCCCCGTGCTCGACGATCAGCGCGGTGGCGGCGGCGAGGATCGCGCGGCGGCGGCCCTCGGGGTCGCGGCGGCGCCGAGTGGGCTTGGTCGTGGGGTCGGCGGAGTCCGACATGGCGCGCTCCCGTCTGCTGATCGCGATCTAATGAACATATGTACATGTACTTTTGTACAGTAAAGATGATCCGCGCGCAAGTTTTCCTCCCGTGGCTCGCCTGACCCGTTTGACGGTGGATCCGGGTAGCGTTATCCCTACCGGGGCTCCAGCGCCCCGGTTCGGAGGGAGAATCGACGATGTCGCAGATCAGCACTGCAGACCTGTACGACGAGCGGGGGGAGAAGCTGCAGTCGGTGTCGCTGCAGTTTCAGAACATCGGCGGCATGAGCGGCTTCAGCGGCCCCGTGCGCACGGTGCGATGCTTCCAGGACAACGCGCTGCTCAAGGAGCTGCTGAGCAGCCCGGGCGACGGCGCCGTGCTGGTGATCGACGGCGGCGGGTCCCTCGAGACCGCGCTCGTCGGAGACGTGATCGCGAGTCTCGCGGTCGACAACGGCTGGGCCGGGCTCATCGTCAACGGCGCGATCCGCGACCGCGTGGCGCTCGGCACGCTGCCCTTCGGCGTGAAGGCGCTCGGCTCGAACCCCGCCAAGTCGACCAAGACCGGCGCGGGCGAGGTCGACGTGCCCGTGGAGATCGGCGGCGTCGTGTTCCGGCCCGGCGCGGCCGTGTGGTGCGACGACGACGGGATCCTTGTCGAGCCCTGACGCGCGTTCCGATGACGCCCCGCACCCGCGCGCTGCTGCCGTTCGCGCCCTACGCCGCGATGTCGGCGGTGCACGTGGTCGCGCTCTTCCTCGAGCATCCGATCCACGCGCCCACCAAGCTGCTGCTCATGCCGCTGCTCGCGCTCGGGGCTCTCTGGGCCGCGGCGTCACCGGCGCCCGGGTTGCTCGGGGAGCGCGGCGCGCGGGGCGCGGTCGCGCTGCTCGTCGTCGCGGTGGGATGCTCGTGGCTCGGCGACGGCGCCGCCACGTTCTTCCCGATGTTCGACGACGAGCTGCCCATGATGCTGCTCTGCTTCGGGCTGGCGCACGTGGGCTATGTGCTGCTGATGTGGCGGGTGCGCGGGGTGGCCGTGCGGCGCTTCCCGGCCTGGTCGATCGTCTACGTCGCGGCCTACGCGGCGCTGATGGCGCTGCTCGTGCCGCACACCGGGGCGCTCACGGTGCCCGTGGTGATCTACGGCCTGCTGCTCGTGGCGACCGCGGCGATGGCGTCGCGCTGCGGTGCGGTGATCGCGTGGGGCGGGGCGTGGTTCCTCGTGTCCGACGCGATCCTCGCGTTCCGCATCTTCGTGCCCGAGGTGATGCCGGCGTGGACGAGCGGAGCGGTGATGCTCACCTACACGCTGGGACAGGGGCTCATCGTGGCGGGCGTCGTCGCGGCGCTGCGCCGGCGGGTGGCCGCGCCTAGTCCGGCAGCAGCCGCAGCAGCTTCTTGACGCCGCGCGTGGTGGCTCCCGCGGCGTGCGCGCGCGTCTTGAGCTCGGCGTCGCTCGTCACCACGGCCACGGCGCGGCCGGCCGCGGCGAAGGCCGAGGCCTCGGCGACGATGGCGTCGTCGCCCAGGTCGGGCGCGTCGACCACACGCACGTGCGGGCTGCTGTCGATCCCGCGCGCCACGCCCTCGGCGACCATCACCCACTCCGGGTAGGCGCGCTCGAGGCCCGAGACGCGCGTCTCGGGCAGGTCGAGGAAGCCGGCGCGGATCCCGCTCTCGTGCACGGCGAGCAGCTCGAGGCGGTCGCGCAGCCGCTCGGCGGCGGCGCGGCGATCCTTCCACCAGCCGTCGGGCACGCTGCCGATCACGTTCGCCGCGTCGACCACCACCGCCGGGGAGGCCGTGAGCAGCGGCCGCAGCAGCTGCCAGCTCGCGGCGAAGGCCGGGTGCAGCGGGCGCTCCTCGACCTCGTCGACGTGCACCCACTCGAGCGCGTGGCTCTCGGGGTCGGTGATCCTCGGGATGAAGGGCGTCGCGACCTCGGCGATGAGCGTGGTGTAGGTCCAGCCGCCGCGATCCAGCACGTGCGTGTAGCGCGGCGCGACCGCGTGATCCGGCACCCCCGCCTCCTCCTGGGACTCGCGGATCGCGCCGGCGATCGCGGCCTCGCCCTCGTGGCGGGCGCCCCCGGGAATGCCCCAGGTGTCGCCGTGGTCGCTCCAGGTGACGCGGTGCTGCAGCAGGATGGCGTCGAGCGCGCGGTCGTGCGCGAGCAGTCCGGCCGCGCCGAAGCGCCCCCAGTAGCGCCCGCCGTCGGCTGCGGTGACCCAGGCGTCGCCGGGATTTCGGAGGTCGCTCATGGTTTCAGCGTAGCGGGACCGGGTCGCGGCGTGTCTGGGCATTGCGTGGGGTTGCCGGTGGGGCGCCGATCCCGCGCTCTTCCCTCTGCCGCACGATCGCGCAAGAATGAAGGCATGAGCGAGAACGAGAAGTCGAGCGCGGTGCTGTCGGAGAGCGAGTGCTGGGTGCGTCTCGGCACGCAGGAGGTGGGGCGCCTCGTGACGAGCGTGGGCGAGGTGATCGACATCGTGCCGATCAACTTCGTGCTCGACGGGCGGTCCATCGTCTTCCGCACCGCGGCCGGCAGCAAGCTCGTGGAGCTGACGATCAACAACTCGGTGCTGTTCGAGGTCGACGAGATCGGCGCGACCGAGGGGTGGAGCGTCGTGGTGCGGGGCCGGGCGCGGGCGCTCGAGCAGGAGGATGAGATCCTCGCCGCTGAGGGGCTGCCGCTGCGGCCGTTCGTGCCCACGCTCAAGCCGACCTTCGTGCGCGTCGACATCGAGGAGCTCACGGGGCGCGCCTACGAGTTCGGCCCCGAGCCGCGGCGCGAGGATCAGCAGGAGGGGTAGCGCGTGCCCGGCGGCGACCGCTCGATGAGCGGGTGCGGCCGATCCCGCGCGCAGCGTGCGCACTACGCGCGTCCTGCGCGTCCTGTGCATCCCGCGCATTCCGCGCAGCCCGCGCGGAAGTTTTTCTCCCGGCGCTGTCGATCCCGGCCGGTCCCGTTCGTCACTCTCATGTCGGACGGTTCGGTCCGGCGTTCCGATCCCGCCCGATCTGCACCGCGCAGGCGGCGGAGTGAAGCCGAGGAGGAATCATGAAGTACGCACTGATGCTCATGGGGCATATCGATGACCCGGCGTGCGGCGAGGACGGGGGCGCGAGCCCCGAGGAATTCTTCGCCTTCGACCAGGAGATCACCGAGGCCGGGGTCGTGGTGACCTCGTTCGCGCTCGAGGATCTCGATCAGGCCGTCACGGTCGGCAGCGACGCGCAGGGGGAGCGGGTCGTCTCGTCCGGGCCCTTCGCCGAGGTGCGGGAGTTCGTGGGCGGCGGTTACATCATCGACGTGGCCGACATCGATGAGGCGATCGCGTGGGCGCGCAAGAGCCCGGCGTCGGCGCCGGGCGGGCACGTGGAGATCCGCCCGCTCGCCCCGTATTGAGCCGCCGGCGTGTGCTCCGTGATCTGCGCCCTACGCTCCGCGTTCCGCGCTGCGTGCACCGCGCCTCGGGATCCGGGACCGGGCCATGACGTCGGATGAGGTGCGGCGGGCGCTCGCGGCGATCGACCGCGACGCCCGCGCCCGGATCCTCGCCACCCTGGCGCGGCGCTTCGGCGATCTCGACCTCGCCGAGGACGCCTTACAGGATGCCCTGGCGCAGGCGCTGCGCACCTGGCCGCGCACCGGTGTGCCGGAGTCTCCCGAGGCGTGGCTCAAGACCGCGGCCAAGCGGAAGGCGCTCGACGTCGTGCGGCGGGAGAGCGTGCTGGCGCAGAAGCTGGCGCGGCTGCGCATCGAGGAGGAGCGCGCGCCCGTGCCGGCCGGGTTCGAGGATCCCGCGGCGGTCGTGGACGGCGCGCGGGATCCCGATCCGGTGCCCGACGACCGGCTGAGCCTGTTCTTCGCGTGCGCCCACCCGGTGATGAGCCCTGAGGATCGCGTCGCGCTGACGCTCCGCTTCGTGGGCGGGCTCACGACCGCCGAGGTGGCGCACGCGCTGCTCGTGTCCGTCGCGACGATGCAGCAGCGCATCGTGCGGGCGAAGAAGCGGATCCGCACGCTCGGGGTGCCGTTCGGCGAGCCGCCGCGCTCGGAGATCCCGGAGCGGCTGGCCGGCGTGCAGAAGGTCGTCTACCTCATGTACGCGGAGGGGTTCGCCCGATCGGCAGGGAGCGGGCACGTGCGCGACGACCTGACCGCCGAGGCGATCCGGCTGGCGCGGGTGCTGCGGGGGCTGGTGCCGGGTTTCGCGTCGGCCGAGGCCACGGGCCTGCTGGCGCTGCTGCTGCTCACGGAGGCGCGGCGGCCGGCGCGGATCAGCGCGGCCAACGGGCGGCCCGTGCCGCTCGCCGAGCAGGATCGCGGGCTGTGGGACCGCGAGCTGATCGCGGAGGGGCTCGCGCTGGCCGAGGCGGCCGCCGGTGCTTCGGGCGCCGGCACCTACGCGATCCAGGCAGCGATCGCGGCGGTGCACGCCGAGGCGGCCTCGTTCGTGGGGACCGACTGGGAGCAGATCGCGGTGCTCTACCGGCTGCTCGAGACGCACGAGCCGGGGCCCGTGGTGCGGCTGGGGCGCGCGGTGGCGCTGGGGCGGGCGCGCGGCCCCGCCGTGGGGTTGCGGCTGCTCGACGCGCTCGCCGCCGACGATGCGCTGCAGCGGTTCCGGCCGTTCCACGTGGCGCGGGCCGTGACGCTCGAGGAGCTCGAGGAGTTCGCTCTCGCCGCCGCTGCGTACCGGCGTGCGCTGGAGCTGCCGGGCAACGAGGCCGAGGACGGGTTCCTGGCGGCGTCGCTGGAGGAGATCGGCGGGGCGCGGGGGAGCTCCGGGGCGCCCGAGGGCTGATTGGGTGCGGCTCAGCGCTCTTTTGCCGCGTGGTCATTTGCGGGCCCGGAGTATGGGTAAGATAGAGGGGTTGCTTCGCGAAGGCGTGGTGGCAACGGGCTGTGGCGCAGCTTGGTAGCGCACTTGACTGGGGGTCAAGTGCGGTAACGACTCGGTACGGCTCGAAAATAGAACAACGGGATGTGGCGCAGCTTGGTAGCGCACCTGACTGGGGGTCAGGGGGTCGCAGGTTCAAATCCTGTCATCCCGACGGAAAAGCCCTGATGAGAAGCCATTTCTCGTCAGGGCTTCCTTCGTTTCTGGTGACCTCCGGAGCCTTCGGCTCGAGGGCCACGATCGAGCGTGATCACTGGCCGAGGCTCGAGTTGATTGGCCGCTCAATACGGATCTAGTGGGCCAAATAGTGGAAATCTAGTGGGCCAAAATCCGGGCACAGTGACATCTCGATCCCATTCAGGACCGAGTGGAATGGCGCGGTGGGTCAGAGCTGTGGGCCCTGTCGGCGGGGTTCCTCCTTCCTGGTCTTGGGGCGTGCGAGAAACTGGTTCGCGAGCTTGGCAGCTTCGTTGAGCTGTCGGTGGTCGGGATGCAGGTATCCCTTGGTGGTCTCGATCGACGCATGCCCGAGGATGCGTTGCAGAACGTGGAGCGGTACCCCTGCGTCTGCGAGCCAGGTGGCTCCCGTATGGCGGAGGCCGTGCCTGGTGAGGTTCGGCAGTCCGAGCTCGACCACGAGCTGATCCCAGTTCGTTGCATCCCGGACAGTCGCCGTGGTGAGCACTCCACCTCTGGGGCCGCGCAGGAGCGGATCACCGGGCTGCTTTCCCGCAGACAGGCGGATGAGTACCGGTTCGAGCGCATCGAGGATTGGAACGTAGCGCACGTTGCGGCCCTTGGTCTGCTTGCGCACGAGGCCTCCCTTGCCGGGGTAGATTTGCCGCTCGATGGTGACGATCCGGTTCTTCCAGTCGATGTCGCCGACTTCCAATCCTGCGACTTCGGAGCCTCGTGCAGAGAGCAGCGCACAGAGCATGACGTGGTCCGAGTAGCTCTGGTTCACCTCCGCGCACTTCTCAGCGAGCGCGGTCAGCGTCTCGATGTCGGAGATCGCATAGGCGCGCAGGGCTCCGGGCTTGAGCGTTGAGTCGTGGTTGAGTGTGCGACGCGCCCGATTCTTCGCCGGGTTCGAGGGAATCACCTCATCTCGCACCGCCACGTCGAGGACGCGCACGAGGGGCCCGATGGAGTTCTTGATCGTGGAGGGTCCGTATTCGGTTTCCCACTGGTCGATCGTGCGGTCGATGACGCCGGTCGTGATCTTGCTCACTTTCAGATGGCCGAGCGCTGGGAGCACTCGGAGTCTGAGCCCTGCGTCGTATCCCGAGACGGTGGAGGTCACGTCGAGCCCTCGTTGCCAGCGATCGCCGATGGACTCCACATAGTCTGCGAGCGTCACCAGGAGGTTCGCCCCGGTCTCCGTCGCTTGCCGCATGGTTTCGAAGAATGCCTCGGCCTGATCCGTTGTCTCGACGAGCTCGGAGCGGCTGGGGCGTTTCTTCGTCTGCGGATCGGTCCATCGCACTCGGGCGAGGTATCCGTTCCCGCGGCGCTCGATGCTGGTGGAGAGCTTCACTCCGACGGGAGGCATCTTGTGCTGGTGCGGGTCAGCCACGATCGCGCTCGCGTTCCAGTACCCAGGCCCGCACGGTCGGCGGGTTGTAACGGGCCACGCCTCCGACGCTCACGAAGGGTGGACCCTCGGACTGGCGCCGCCAGCGAGAAAGCGTTGCCTGCGAGACGTTCAGGAACTCGGATGCTTCACGCGAGTTCCACAATGGTTCCACCTCATCTGGCGTCGCGTACATGATCAGCCGCTCGCTTCGCGCGAATGAACTCGTCTTCGATGTCCTGCCGTGCCTGGACATCGGCCGCCACGAACGCAACGAAGTCCTCGTCTCGGTTCGGTATCACCACATCCTCGATGGGCGGCTGAGGTTTCTCCCCCGGCCAGGTCGTCTGCCGTGTCGGGCGATCGCGGTCGATCCGAGTACCGCACGTAGCGACCCACTCGCGCAGCCGTTCCCGGGCGAGCGCAAGATCCGTGTGCCAGGCGATGGGGCCCGATCCTGACTGCTCGGGGTCGTAGCTCGCGACCCAGTGCAGGTGCAGGGCGGACAGCTCCCACAGGAGCTCTGGGTGCCGATACCAGAACGGCGGGACGATACTGGCCGGCAGGCCGTAGGTCTTCCTCAGCCAATCGACCCACTGGCTGAGCGCAAGCCATTCAGCTTCCGCGTCGCCTGACGAGAGCAGGTTCCAGTTGATCGGGCGGGGAGGTTCGGGCAGCGTCGTGCCGGCCATGAGCCGGTCGTAGAGGTCGTCTTCCTCGAACTCGGCGTCGAGGTCGTCGTCAGGTTCGACTGCGGGGTCGCCATCCATGGAGAGGCCGTTCATGGCAGTCACACGCTCAGTGCGGCCGGGCGGGCAACCGGCGGTGTACGGAACTCGACCGCGGACGCAGCCGTTGGCGGCTCGTGCTGAGCCGGTGCAATCGTTCGGGGTGTGCGTTCGACCGTGTAGCGGCGGCGTGAGGTGTCGAATAGGAGCTTGGCAGTCAGGAACTGCTGTTCCTCGATCTTGTTGCCGCGATGCTCGTAGGTGCGGGTCTTGAAGTCGCCGAGGGCGACAACGTCGTCGCCTTCCGTGAAGTCGTTGAAGGCCTCCTCGGCGTTCTCGCCGAGCATCACCAGTTTGATGTAGCTCGTGCCGAGCAGGGTGAAGCTGCCGTCGTTCTCGTTTCGGTAGTGCTTTTGCCCGAGCTGGGCGATGAAGAGTGAGAGATCGTCGGGCAGGCGCTTGAGCTGTGGCCGGCGGGCGATGTAGCCCTGGATCGACTTCCTGGTTCGAACGTCCATCGCTGTGTCCTTTGCAGTCACCGTCGCGCCCGGTGCGCGACCTCTAGGAATCAGGTGCGCTCGCCCCGCCTCTGGTCGCATCACTCCGAAGGCTGACTTCAACCGAGACTCGGTCAGCAACGAGCTGCGAGCCATCTGCTCGCTGGGTCCAGCGGCGCAGCCGGGTGACGATAGGCGGGGCAGAACGGAGCAGCACGAGGCCCGTGCCGAATGGAAGCCTTCGGATGGTGTCTGGCGGCATGACCGGCACCCGGCGGATCGAGCGCTGCGCGGATCGTGAGCCGTGGTCGCCGACGGTCGTGGAGTCGGTGATCTCATCTCGCTCGCCGATGAGTGTCGAGAGGTCTTGGAGGTCGCGGCTGTTGGATGCGCCGCCGAGGATGATCTTCACGATCGCGGCATCCCAGATCGCGGATGCCGCGTTGTCCGACCACTGTTCACGGGCCTGCGCAAGCGACTGCAGGACGGGCATCGTCGTGATGCCGGTGCCGCCGCCTTCGGCCATGAGCGTCGGCAGCGATGGCAGCGGGCTGAGGTTCGCGACTTCATCGAGGGCGAGCAATAAGGGCGGGTCGAGTCTCGCCCCCGGGCTGCGAGCGGCCAGCCGGCGGGCTGCTTCGACGACATCTTCGATGAGCGCCGCGACTAGCGGGGCGCTGTTGTTCGCGCCTGCGGCTGTTGCCAGGAGGTAGAGGGTGCCCTTCTGTTCGAGGAACGCTTCGGGGTCGAAGATTTCATCCGGGCCCGGGGTGACGGCGTCAAGCACGCGCGGGTCGGCGAGGGCGGCGAGGGCGAGTGAGACGCCCTGCCAGATCGAGTCTCTGGTGCGCGGGTCGGCTTCGAGCATGGCCTGCAGTGCCTCGGCCCAGCCTCCGGCCGCGCGCGGGTGCGTGCCGAGGATGGAGACGGCATCGCCCGCGGCGGCGGGATCGAGCGTCCAGCGGAATAGATCGGCTGGTTGCCGGCCGTCGAGGGCTGCAGCATGTAGCAGGCATTGGAGCGCGACGCGGGTTTTCGCTTCCCAGAAGTCGCCGCCTTCGACGCCTCCCTTCCCTAGCCCTGTGGCCGAGGCAAGGCCCGAGGCGCGGATCATCGCCGTCAGCGGCGCATCGCATCCACGGACAGGCGACCAGCGCAAGCCAGCCGGGATACCAGTAGCGAGGCCTTGCGGGTCGAACACCGCGACGGGGCCGATGCGCTCGCGCGCACGGATGGTCGCGGTCACATTGTCAGGCCGCGTCGAGGTGGTCACTACAGCGCCTGGGGCGGAGAGGATCGAGTTGATGACGACATGCACCCCTTTCCCGCTTCGGGGCGGCCCGATGAGCAGGATCGAGTCTTCAACCGAGGCCCACACCTCGACCCCGCGCGACGCCCCGACCCGGTACCCCACATCGGCCGGTTCCGGGTGGTCGAGAGAGGGGCGCAGGTTGCCGGCGCGTGCGAGCAGGGCACGCGGAGATCCGGCTCTGGCGACTTCGGCCCGGGTGGCGATTCCGGCGATGCGGTACGGGTCCATCGCCTGGCGCCGGCCGTGATGCCGGATCGCCGACCATATCCACCAGCCGGCTGCGGCGACCGTGAGGATCAGGACGCCCGCGACGAACCAGTAGACAATCGTGTTCAGGCCGGGCGCATCGAGTGCAGTTGCGGGGTCGGCGGGGCGCAGGAGCACTCCGGCACCAGAACCGATCCCTCCGGTAGGCGGCGCAGAACCGGTAAGGAACGCGGCGACGCTTCCCGCGCCCCGGAGGATCGCCGCCAGGATCGCCAGCGCGGCAAGCCCGACGAGGGCGGCGTTTGTGAGCTCGTCGCCGAGACTCCCGGTCGGGCGGATCGGGGAACTCATTGCGGTTGCCCAACGCAGACCGTCGCCGAGATGCGGCCCAGCAGCACGGCTTCGCCCGTGGGCGAATGCTCAAGATAGCGGGAGTCGATCAGTGCCCGTACGATCCCGTCCGGCCCTGACTCGGCGTGCGCGATGATGATCGCCACCGCGACCTCCTCGCCGGGGATCATCCCGGACCCGGCGAACTGCATCAGACGCGGCACCGGCCCTGGCTCCGCTGCGGGCGCGACCTGCACGGAGGACTCAGCGGAAGGTGCCTGGGGTTCGGCCTTGCGGGGTGTGCGTGGGGTGTAGAAGTCGGTGATGGTGCGGCCGTCGGTCTCGATCACATCGACGCGGAGGGTGCGGCCGGTCTGCTGACTGATCGCGTCGACGACCGCGGGGAACGACGCACGCCGCCAGGGCGGCGAGAACTCGGGCGGCAGATACGGTGCCCCATCGACAGTGACGCCCAGAGTGCCGTCGTCCGCGACGAAGATCCGAACCATCACGGCAGTCGGGTCGGTGTGCTTCAAATGATCGC
>NZ_JAIVPF010000062.1:0-73049 GCF_053528595.1 Leucobacter sp.
TACCCCGCCCCCACGATCGCAACATCCGCCGTGACGTTCCCCGGCAACTCCGGACGCAGCCTCGGCCCCCCGACCCGCTGCCACCAATGAGACACATTGCCGTTAATCATCTTCGATTCCTCCGCCTCGCGGTCTGCTTCCGTGACGGCCCCGCCGAGTGGGCCACGCCAAAGGTACAAGGCGGGGCCGGGCCGTCCGTCCGCAAGATGACGTACACCGCACCGGGAGGCGCCCGGCGGACGGTGCCGGGGATCCGTTGGATGACGCATGACGCGGTCCCGCCCGCTCGGAACACTGGAGTGACCCGGCGGATCGGCCGGAGATTTCAACGACGAAAGGAGCCCATCGTGAGCGAACCACGGTGGACGATCAGCATCGATGCCGGAGGCACCTTCACCGATGCGATCGCTCGGCGCGCGGACGGCGAGATCCGCGAGGCCAAGGTCGCCTCGACCCCCGACGATCCCTCGCGGGGGCTCGCCAATGCCGTCACGGCGCTCGCCGAGCAGGGCGTGCCGCGCGAGGACGTGTCGCTCGTGTGCCACGGCACCACCGTCGCGACGAACGCGACGCTGACGGGCAACCTCGCCCGCGTGGCCCTCATCACGACGCGCGGCTTCCGCGACGTGCTCGGCTATCGCCAGTCGAATCGGCCCGACGTCTACAGCCTGACGCCCGCGCGGCCCGCGGAGCTGGTGCAGCGGGGCCTGCGCTTCGAGATCACCGAGCGCCTCGACTCGAGGGGCGAGGTGGTCACCCCGCTCGCCGAGGACGAGCTCTCGGAGCTCATCGAACGGATCCGGGAGGAGGAGCCCGAGGCGGTGGCCGTCTCCTTCCTCTTCAGCTACCTGAACGACGACCACGAGCGGGTCGTCGGCGAGGCCCTGCGCTCCGCGTTCCCCCGCACACCGGTCACCCTCTCGAGCGAGGTGGCCCGCGAGTTCCGCGAGTACCCTCGCACCGCCACCGCGGGCATCAACGCCGCGCTCCGGCCGCTCGTCGAGCGCTATCTCAACAAGGCGGGAGGCGCTCTCGCCGAGAGCGGCGTCGAGGCGCCGTTCCTCGTGATGCAGTCGAACGGCGGCTCGGTGCCGGCCGAGCGGGCGGGCGTCGAGGCCCACCGGCTCGTGCTCTCGGGCCCCGCCGGCGGCGCAGCCGGCCTCGTGGCCCTCGCCGAGACCCTGGACGAACCCCACCTCATCAGCCTGGACATGGGCGGCACCTCGACCGACGTGTGCCTGGTGCGCGACGGCCAGATGCCCTTCACCACGCTGCAGGAGGTGCAGGACCACACCCTCCTCGCCCCGTCCGTCGACATCCACACGATCGGGGCCGGCGGCGGCAGCATCGCCTGGATCGACTCGACGGACCGCCTGCGCGTGGGCCCCGAGTCGGCGAAGGCCGTGCCCGGTCCCGCCTGCTACGGCCGCGGCGGCGTCGAACCGACGATCACCGACGCCCACGCCGTGCTCGGCACCCTCGGCACCGGCGAGCTGGCGGGCGGGCTCGTGCTCGACCGCGACCGGGCCAGGGAGGCGGTACGCCGCATCGCCGGGCCGCTCGGCTTCAGCATCGAGGAGGGCGCCGAGGCGATCCTCGCCATCGGGCTCGCCCACATGGTGCGCGCGCTGCGCAAGGTGAGCGTGGAGCGCGGCCTCGACCCCCGCGAGTTCTCGCTCGTGCCGTTCGGCGGGGCCGGCCCGCTCCACACGGGGCTGCTGCTGCGCCACATGGACCTGGGCAAGGCGATCCTGCCGCTGCGCCCCGGCCTCTTCTCCGCCGACGGCCTGCTCGTCGCGGGGCTCCGCAGCGACCGCTCCCAGACGGTGCTCACGACCGCCTCCGCCGCGGCCTACCCGGCTCTCGTCGAGTGGTTCGAGCGCACCAGCCGCGAGTCGCGCGCCCAGCTCGAGCACGACGGCGTGCCCGCGGACCGGATCCGCGAGGAGGCATCGGTCGACTGCCGCTACCGCGGCCAGGGCTTCGAGCTCAGCATCCCGATCGCCGACTGGAGCGACGAGAGCCTGCGGGCGATCCCGGATCTCTTCCACGACGCGCACCGCGAGCGCTACGGCCACTCGAACCTCGAGGAGCCCGTCGAGATCGTCACCATCCGCCTCGCCTCCACCGGCGACATCGAGCGCATCGGCGAGCACGTCGCCGAGGTGGCCGCGGCCGAACTGCCCGAGCACGCCGTGGTGGCCCGGCGCGACGTGCGCCTCCCCGGCGTCGGCGAGATCGAGGTGCCGGTCATCGAGCGCTCGCGCATCCCCGCGGGCGCCCGCTTCGAGGGGCCGGCCGTGATCCAGCAGATGGACGCCACGACCGTGATCCTGCCCGAGCAGAGCATCGAAGCGCTCAGCACCCTCGACCTCATCGTCACCGACCACTCGCGAAAGGCCTGATCCGATCATGAACACCGCACCCGGAGCAGACGCGCTCCAGATCGACGCCGTCACCTTCGAGGTGGCCTCGGCGGCACTGCTGTCGGCCGCGGAGGAGATGGGCTCGGTGCTGAAGCGCTCGAGCTATAGTCCGATCATCCGCGACATGGACGACTTCTCGTGCGCGATCTTCACCGCCTCGGGAGACCTCGTCGCCCAGGCCGACTACATCCCCGCCCAGCTCGGCGCGATGTCGCTGGTCGTGAAGTCCGTGCTCTCGCGCTGGGAGGGGCGCATCACCGAGGGCGACGCCTTCATCTGCAACCATCCCTACCAGGGCGCCATGCACCTGCCCGACGTGAACATCGTGACCCCGATCTTCCTCGACGGCGAGCTCGCCGCCTGGGCGGGCACGGCCGCGCACCACATCGACGTGGGCGGCGTGAACCCCGGCTCCGAGGGGCCCGAGCTCACCGAGCTCTACGGCGAGGGGGTCGTGATGCCCCCGATCCGGCTCTCCATCGCGGGACGGGAGAACGAGGATCTCGTCGCTCTGCTCACCGAGAACTTCCGCGACCCCCTCTCCACCCTGAGCGACCTCCGCGCCCAGCGCGCCGCCTGCAAGCTCGGCGACGAACGCGTGCAGGAGCTCGCCCGCCTCTACGGCACGGAGCGGCTGCTCGCCGTCATGGACCGCATGCTCGACGTCGTGGAGCAGGCCGTGGCCCACGCGCTCGCCGCACTGCCGGACGGCACGGGCGAGGCCGAGGGATCCCTCGACGACGACGGCCGCGACGGTCCGCCGACGCGCGTGCACGCGCGGATCACCAAGCGCGGCGACCGCCTCGAGATCGACCTCTCCGGTTCCGATCCGCAGACCGCGGGCGCCATGAACGTGCCGTGGGCGAGCGCCCGCGCGGGCCTCGTCTACGCGGTGCGCTGCGTCGTCGCGCCCGGCATCGGCTCGAACGACGGGCTGCTGCGCCGCCTCGACGTCATCGCGCCGGAGGGCACCGTCGTCAATCCGAGGCCGCCCGCGGCGGTGTCGATCCGCCACAACACCTGCCAGCGGCTCGCCGACACCCTGATCCGCGCCCTGCAGGCCATCTGGCCCGACCGCGCCGTCGCGTCGAGCACCGTCAGCTTCGCCTGCTTCAACGCGGGATCGACGAGCCCGCTGACGGGCCTCCCCTCGGTGATGGCCGACGTCATCGGCGGCGGAACCGGCGCCACGCCCGAGTCCGACGGCCTCGACGGCGTCGACACCTACATGTCGAACGTGGGTGTGATGCCGACCGAGGTCGTGGAGACCAACTACAACATCCGCATCCGCAAGACCGAGTTCCTGCCGGGCTCGCAGGGCCGCGGCAGGCACAACGGCGGGCTGGGCCTGCGCCGGGAGTACGAGATCCTCGAGCACCCGCAGCACGTCACCTTCTACGCCGAACAGACCGATGCGCGCTACGCGCCCGAGGGTGCGGGCGGCGGATCCGGCGCCTCCCCCACCGTCATCACGGTGATCGGCCCGGACGGCCGGGTGCTCGAGACGCCGCGCAAGACCTCGCGCATCCTCGAGCCCGGCACGATCGTGCGCTTCGAGACCGCGGGCGGCGGCGGGTACGGCGATCCGGCCGAGCGCCCCGAGGATCTCGCCGAGTGGGACGAGGCGGAGGGCCGCCTGTAACGAAGGGCACCGATGAGGAGCGCGCAGAGGGCCCCGCGGCCGACCGACGCCGCGGGGCCCTCTGCGCGTCCGCGCGTCCCGCCGGCGCGCACGCAGCGCATCCGATCGCATCCGGCGCACGCGGCCCGCGCATCCGCCGAATAACGGAGGCGGAGACGCGCCGCGCCGTGGTCTGATGGACGGGCACCGGACCTGGAAGGACACATCGATGGATCTGAACCGCACGCTCCCCCGCCGCGTCGTCGTCACCGGAGCCTCCTCCGGAATCGGCCGGGCGGTCGCCGAGGGGGTGCTCGCCTCCGGCGGACGCGTGCTCGCGATCGACCTGCGATCGGCGGGCGACTGGTCCGCCGCGGGGCTGGTGCAGCGCGAGGCCGACGTCGCCGACGCAGCGCGCATCGCCGAGGTGTTCGCCGACGCCGCCGAGCTGCTGGGCGGCGCGCCCGACGCGGTGGTGCACTGCGCGGGCGTCTACCGCTGGAAGCCGCTGGTCGAAATGACGGTCGAGGACTGGGACCTCTCGATGCGGATCAACGGGCGCGGCGCGTTCCTCGTGTCGCAGGCCGCGGCGCGCACGATGGGCCGCGGGGCGATCGTCCTCCTGAGCTCGGTGGCCTACGGACGGGGCGACGAGACCGAGCCGGGCGCCGTCTACGCGGCGAGCAAGGGGGCGGTCGTGAGCCTGACGCGCCAGCTCGCGACCGAGCTCGGCGGCCGCGGGATCCGCGTGAACGCCGTGGCGCCCGGCATGATCGACACGCCGATGCTGACGCTCGGAGACACCCCGGGCGCGATCGCGGCGCTCACCGCGCACCTGCCGGCGAGGCGCATCGGCACGGTCGGGGACGTCGCGGCCGCCTGTCTGTTCCTCGCGAGCACCGCCGCCGACTACATCACGGGCGTCACCCTGCCGGTGGACGGCGGGTACCTCGCCAGCTGAGTGGCCCGGGATTCTCATGGATCCTGCGACTGCGCGCAGGATGACGGGGTGGCGCGCTTCTCCGGTCATCCCGCGACTTCGCGCGGGATGACCGGAGCAGGCGCCTTCAGTCCTCGTAGTCCTCGTCGGTCCAGTCCTGATCCTCGTTCACCCAGAACTGGAACCGCGCCCACAGCGCGCTGAAGAACGGCACGAGACCGCGCGGCATCGCGAGGATCACGATGAGCAGCACGATGCCGAGCGCGATGAACCGCACCTCGGGCACGTCCTGCAGCTGCATCTGCACGAAGGAGATGAGCAGCGTGCCGACGATCGGGCCCGTGATCGTGCCGAGGCCGCCGACCACCATCATCGTGACGATGAGGGTCATCGGCCCGAGCCCCATGAGCGTGGGCGAGGCGATCTCGAACACGTTCGCGTACACCGCGCCCGCCACGCCCGCGAGGAAGCCGGAGATCGCGAAGACGAGCATCTGGTAGGTGCGCTGGCCGATGCCGCGCGCCGACGCCAGCGCCGGGTTGTCGCGCATCGCGATCATGCCGTTCCCGAGCGGGGAGCGGATCAGCGCGAACAGGATCAGCGTGGTCAGCACCGCGGCGCCGAGGCCGATCCAGTAGTTGATGCTCAGCGCCTGCGGCCCCGAGAACCCGAAGCCCGCGAAGCCCGACATGCCGTAGCTGCCGCCCGTCACGCCCGACTGGTCGGCGACGATGAGCAGGCGCACCACCTCTGCGAAGCCGAAGGTGAGCAGCGAGACGTAGATGCCGCGCAGGCGCAGCACCGGGATCGACAGGAGCAGCGCGATCGTGCCCGACACGACGCCGGCGAGCGGGATCGCGATCCACGGCGGCACCGGCAGGTAGGTGGCGAGGAGGGCGGCCGAGTACGCGCCGAGCGCGTAGAAGGCCAGCTGCCCGAAGTTCCACACGCCGCCGTAGCCGAGCACCAGGTTCCAGCTCTGCGCGAGCGTGATGGTGATCATGGCGAGCGCCGCGGTGCTGAGCCAGCTGCGGTCGGGGGCGATGAACGGGAACACGATCGCGATGAGGAGCACCGCTCCGGCGAGCGCCGGGCGGGGGCGCGGCCAGCCCATCCGCTTGGCGTCCCACCTCCGCGCGTCTCCGAGCGGCGCGGCGGCCTCCTCCCCGACGGGTGCGTCGAGCGTCTGATTCGAACTCATAGCCTTGCCTCCTGCGGCTTGCCCGCGATGCCGTACGGCCGTGCGATGAGCACGACCACGATCAGCGCGTAGAGAACGGGCATCGCGTACGTCGAGCTCCAGAAGATGGAGACCGCCGCCTGCACGAAGCCGATGATGTATGCGGCGATGATGGTGCCGCGCGTGCTGCCGAGGCCCGCGAAGATGGCGACGATCAGCGCCTGGAGCATGGGCAGCTCGCCCATACTGGGCGACACGAAGTAGACCGGCGCGAGCAGCACGCCCGCGAGGCCGGCGAGCCCCGCGGCGAGCCCCATCGTGAGCACGTACGCCCGCCGGGCCGGGATGCCCATGAGCCGCGCCGCGTCGAGGTTCTGCGCGACCGCGACGATGGCGAGGCCGTACCGCGACCGGGTGAGGAACAGCCCCAGGGCCGAGAGCGCGAGGATCGCGATCGCGGCCGTGAGGATCTGCTGCCACGTGATGGAGACGCCGTCGGTCAGCTGGATGCGGCCCGGCACGAGCGCCGGGAAGTCCTTCTGGCGCGGGCCGTACATGAGCTGCACGAGGTTCTGGATGATCGACGCGACGGCGAACGTCGAGATGAAGGCGGTCATCTCGAAGTCGACGCCGGCGCGCCCGATGAGCCGGCTGATGCCGACGCTGTAGCTCAGCATGCCGAGCAGCGCGGCGACGATCATCGCGAGGATCATCGCGACCCAGGGCGACATGCCCATGCGGGCGACGAAGGTCCAGGCGGCGACGCCGCCCACCATCACCATGACGCCCTGCGCCATGTTCAGCACGCGCAGGGTGCCGTAGACGAGGTTCATGCCGATCGTGATGAGGGCCAGCATCGAGCCCTGCACCACCGTGCTGACGAGGGTCTGGAGCACGAGATTCATTCGGACACCCCCAGGTAGGTCTCGCGGAGCGCCTGCTCGTCGAGCAGCTCCGTGCCCGCGGCCGAGCGGACGATGTCGCCGTTCTCGATCAGGTGGATGCGGTCGGCGAGCGTCTGGGCCCGCGTCACGTTCTCCTCGACGAGGAGCACGGTCATACCCGAGTCCACGATGCGCCGGATGCGGTGGTAGACCTCGTCGACGATCACGGGGGCGAGGCCGAGGCTCGGCTCGTCGATCATGATGAGCTTCCCGTCGCCCATGAGCCCGCGGCCGATGGCGAGCATGCGCCGCTCGCCGCCCGAGAGGGTGCGGGCGCGCTGGGTGCGGCGCTCGAGCAGCCGCGGGAAGATGTCGTAGACCTCCTCCATCTTCGACTTCGCCTGCTTCGACGCGCGCTTCGTGAACGCGCCGAGGATCAGGTTCTCCTCCACCGTCATGTCGGGGAACACGAGGTCGCCCTGGGGCATGTGGATCAGGCCGCGCTCGACGAGCCGCTCGGCCTTCTCGCGGGTGATGTCGGACCCGTCGAAGCCGATGCGGCCCGATCTCACGCGGATCAGCCCGCTGATCGCGCGCAGCAGCGTCGTCTTGCCGTGTCCGTTCGGGCCGACCAGCACCGAGCACTCGCCCCGGTTGACCTCGAGCGAGATGCCCTGCACGATGGTGGTCGAGCCGTAGCCCGCCACCACATCGGTGAGCTCAAGCATTGCGCTCCTCCTCTCGCGCCACTTTGATGGCGGCCGTCGAGGCCGCCTCCTCCGCCGAGGACCCGAGGTAGACGCGCACGACCTCGGGGTCGGTCATCACCTCGTGCGGATCCCCCTGGCGCAGGGTCTTGCCCTGGTCCATGATGAGCACGCGGTCGGCGAGCGCCATCAGCGCCCGCATCACGTGCTCGATGAGCACGATGGTGATGCCCCGGTCGCGGTTGATGCGGCCCAGCAGTTCGAGCAGCGCGTCGATCTCCTCGTCGTTGAGCCCGCCGAAGGGCTCGTCGAGGAACAGCGCCCGGGGCGAGCTCGCGAGGGCCGAGGCGATCATGAGCCGCTTCTTGTCGTAGACCGGGAGATCGCCTGAGCGCTCGTCCGCGCGATCGGCGAGTCCGACGAACTCGAGGGCCCACGCCGAGCGGTCCCACACCTCGGGGTCGCGGCTGAGGCTCTTCCACCAGGGCTTTCCCGAGCCGAAGTGCCCGCCCACGACGACGTTGCCCATGACCGTCTCGCTGTCGAACACGGAGGGCTTCTGGAAGGTGCGGGTGATCCCGCGGTGGCAGATCTCGTGCACGGAGGACTTGACGATCGAGGCCCCGTCGAACAGGATCTCGCCGCTGGTCGCGCGCACCATGCCGGTGACGACGTCGAACAGGGTGGTCTTCCCGGCGCCGTTCGGCCCGGCGATGCCGAAGATCTCCCCCTCGCGCACGCTGAAGCTGACGTCGTTCACCGCGATGAGGCCGCCGTAGCGCTTCGTCGCTCCCCGCACCTCGAGGAGCGCGGTGCCCGGGCCGCTCATCACAGCCAGCCCGGCAGCACGAACTCGCCGTTGATGTACGGCTCGGGCGAGATCAGGATCTGCTGCTGGTCCTGGATCTGATAGGTCAGGTGCGGCATGCCGAGACTCGGATCGTTCACCGCGTCGGGGTACGGGATCGCGGTCAGATCGTCGTCGCTGAAGCGGTAGGTGCCGACCACTCCCCGGAAGACGAGGTCCTTGACGGCGGCCGAGACCTTGTCGGAGTCGTACGCGTCGCCCGCCCGCGAGGCGGCCATGGCCCAGAGCCGCAGGATGTCGTACTGCGCGCCCGACTGGCTGAGGCCGGGCTCGGTGCCGTAGGCCTCGACGTAGCGCTCGCGGAAGCGGTCGCCCATCTCGTCGGGCAGCGTGCCGATGGTGGTCGACCAGATCACGCCGTTCGCCGCGTCGCCCGCGAGCTCGAGGTACTCCGGCACGCTCGGTCCGTACTGCTGGTAGAGGAGCGAGGGCGTGGGCGCGGTGGCGAACTGCTTCGCGAAGCTCGCGAGATCGCCCGCGAGGTAGTCGGTGACGAAGATGAGGCCGGGCGGGTCGTTGCGGATCTTCGAGAGCTGCGGGCCCCAGTCGGCGTAGGGGACGGACACCTCCTCGTACATCGTGATCGTCCAGCCGAGCTCCTTCAGCCCGTCCATCATCACGTTGGCGATGGAGATCGAGTACGCGTCGTTGCTGGAGATGACCGCCGCGGTGTTCGACGAGGGCGTCCAGAGGCCGGCCTCGATCCACCCCTGCATGAGCTGGAGGAAGCCGCTCGCGTACCAGGGCTCGGTGGGGCAGCACTGGAAGATGTTCGTGATGCCGTTCTGCGCCACGTAGTCGGAGTTCTCCTGGAACGTGTTCGTGTGGAAGAGCGGCACCCCGCCCTGCGCGTAGGTGTCGAACTCGACGGAGGTCGAGGTCGTGTAACCGCCGCCCGCCGCGGCGACCCGCTCGCGCGAGACGAGGCGCTCGGCCGCCTGGATGAAGTTCTCGGGGGCCAGGTCGCTGACGTCGCCGATGACGAGCTCGACCTCCTGGCCCAGCACGCCGCCCAGCGCGTTGATGTCCTCGATCGCGAGGCGCGCGCCGCGCTCCATCTCCTGGCCGTCGCCCGAGTAGGGGCCGGTCACGGGAGCCACGAGGCCGAACTTGATGGTGCCGCCGCCCCCCGCGGCCGCGGAGGAGCCGACGCGCGGTGCGCCGAAGTACCCGCCGGCCGCGCCGGCGGCCAGGCCCGCGAGACCGGTGATGCCCGCGGTGCGCACCAGGTCGCGGCGTGTGATCCGCTTCCTCTTGGCTCCGCCCGGAGCCTGGTTCTCACTCAACATTCCACTCCTTTGTGACGATGATCACTCGTTGCTGGGGGGAGGCCCATGCCACGTCAGATTCATACCGTAGGACACACCAGCGGGTGCCGGCATGGGTCATTTGACGGATCCGGCGGCGCGGCGCGGACCGGTTGCGGCCGTGCGTCTCCGCCGACGCCGCGCGGCGTCAGGCGCGGCGGAACAGCAGGGTCTTCTTGCAGTCGCTGCTTCTCGTCATGCTGCGCGAGCGAAGCGAATCGCAGTATCGCGCAGGATGACGGACGTCGAAACAGCCGGCGCAGAGCCGGGTCAGGCGATCCAGCCGGGCCGCTGGAAGTCGGAGACCCGCCCGAAGGGCTCCGGGCTGATGAGCACGTGCTCGCCGTTCTGGATCTGGTAGATGAGGTGCGCCTGGCTGAGCGCGGCGTCGGCGGTGGTGTCGGGGTACAGCTTCGGGCTCTGGCCGCTCTCCCCGAAGTAGTAGACGCCGTTCACACCGCGGTACGGCCAGCGGCGCAGGTGCTTGACGACCTCCGACACATCGCCCGCGTCGACCGACGACCACGCGGCCGCGAGCATGCGCACCTGGTCGTAGAGCGCTCCGCCGATCGACCAGCCGGGATCCTCGCCGTGCTTCGCGCGGTACTGCTCGCGGAAGCGCCCGCCGAATTCGTCGTCGTAGGTGCCGGTGGTGGTCGACCACATCACGCCGTCGGCCGCCGGCCCGAGGTCGCGGATGAAGGCGGGATTGGACGGCGCGTAGATGCCGTAGACGAGCGCGTTCCGCGGCCGGCGGAGGAACGCGCGCTGGAAGGCCGCGAACTCCCGCTCGAGGTAGTTGGCGAAGAGGATCGCGGCGGGGTCCTCATCGGCCACCCGGGCCACGACGCGGTCCCAGTCGGTGCCCCCCGCCGGCACGAGGACGGGTTCGACGACCCGCCAGCCCCGCTCCGCGGCGAACTCCCTGAACGCGGGGGTGGCGAGATGCATGCTCGCCGACGGGAGTTCGAGCGGCACGATCGTGCGGCTCGGCGGCGTCCAGGAGCCCGCGCGCTCGAGCTCGTCGAGCACCCTCAGCATTCCGGGCGCGTAGTGGGTCTCCGACGCGCAGGTCTGGAAGACCATGCCGTACTTCCAGGGCTCCTTCTCGGTCTTCTGCACGTCGGCCTCGAACGTCGCGGTGTGGAGGAAGGGCTTGCCGTACTCGGCGATGCGATCGATCGCCTCTGGGTGCTCGGCGCTCACGTAGCTCGTGACGATGGCGTCGACGTCCGCGGCGAAGAGGCGGTCGAGGCCGGCGCTCACGCTCGCCCAGTCGAAGAGGTCGACCTCCACCCGCACCGCTTCGAGGCAGCGGCCCCTGAGGCCGCCGTACTGGTTGATCTCGTCGACCGCGAGCAGTGCGCCGCCGAGCACCTGCGCGCCGTCGGATGAGGAGGCGTCCGGCACCACGATCCCCAGGCGGATCGGCATGCGCGAGGAGTCATCCGCCCGGATCGGCTGGTGCGCGTGGCCCAGGCGCCGCTGGTAGGCGAGCTCCAGCTCGGCGACGCCGATGCCGCCCGGCTCGGGAGTCCCGCCGGGGAGCGGGATCCGCAGCAGCCCGAGGTCGACCGCGATCGCGGCGAGGCCGCCGCGCGAGCTCTGCCCGAGCTTCTCGAGCAGCCGCTCGAGCTGGGTCGACACGGTGCGCGCCGAGGTGCCGAGCCGCTCGGCGACCCCGCCGTTCGTGAAGCCCAGTGCCACGAGGGTCAGCACGTCGAGCTCGCGGACGGTGAGCCCGCGCGGCATCTCGCTGGGCCGGATCCGCACGAACACCCGCTCGGTCCCGGGCGGGCGCACGCCCGGGGCGTTCTCCAGGGTGAGCTGCACGTCGAGCCACTGGTTCTCCTCGCGCCAGACGAACCTGAGGGCCGGCCGGCGGATGAGGAGGAACGCCTTCGCGTAGCCCCAGATCCCGGGAGGCACCTGCCGCGGCAGCGCGGCGACCGGCGTGTCCGCGGCGATCGTCCGCTCAACCACCCCCTGCAGCACGCCGACCTCCCGATTCGCGGCCACCCCGCCGTCGTGGATCCGCCCGGCGAGGACATCGGTGGCGCCGGGCGGCTGGGGAGATAGTAGCAAGTCCGGGCTCAGCCGAACTGCACACCCCCGTTCACCGCGATCCGCTGGCCGGTGACGTAGCGGGCATCCCCTCCCACGAGCCACGCCACGGCGTCCGCGATGTCGGCGGGCTCGCCGTGGCGCGCGAGGGGCACCTGCGCGCGCAGCTCCGCGTAGCGCTGCTCGGCGGTGATCCCGCGCTGCCCGGCCTGGAATTCGACCTCCTCGGCGTGCATCGGCGTGAGGATGAAGCCGGGGGCGACCGTGTTGCAGGTCACCCCCGCACCGCCGAGCTCGAGCGCCATGACCCGCGTCAGCGTGTGGATCGCGCCCTTGCTCGCGCAGTAAGGCGCGCCGCCCGCGACCGGCTCGTCGCCGAACAGCGAGCCGATGTTCACGACGGCTCCGGCGGGCGACTCGCGCAGCGCGGGGATCACGAGCTGCGCGAGCGCGACCACCGCCACGACGTTGATCTCCAGCGTGCGGCGCAGCCCGTCGAGGTCGAGCGTCTCGACCTCCGCGGCCTCGCCGCCGCTGGCAGCGTTGTTCACGAGCGCGTCGATCCGCCCGAAGGCCGCTCGGGTGGCATCGACGAGCGTTCGCCGCACCTCAGCGTCGGCGAGGTCGCCGACGACGGCCACCGCCTCGCCGCTCGCGACCTCGGCCTCGAATATCTCCCGGAGCCGGGGCGAGAAGTCGCACAGGCCCACCCGGTAGCCGTCGGAGAGCAGGCGAGCGGCGATCGCGAGCCCGATCCCCGATGCGGCCCCGGTGACGATTGCGACTCTGCGGTGGTCTGCTGCTGGCATGTCATCCTCGGACTTCGGCGGTGGTGTGCCCCACCACTCTGCCGCGTGCGGAACCCGCCGCTCATGGGGTGTTTGACGTATTCTCGGGCGGCTCAGCGCCCCCACGCCTCCCGGTACACCGACTCGTAGTCGATCTTCGAGACGAACGGGCCAGACTCCGGGGTGTTGCGCTCGGCGTCGTAGATCTCGATCCCGATGCCGCTGTTGGCCGTCGGCGCGCCCTGGAAGAGGCGGTTGAGGTTGTCGATGCCCGACCACCCCTCCCACTCGTTGTCGAGGCCGACCCCCGCGACGACGAGCCCGCTGCGCAGGTAGTCCATCGCCGCCTCCGAGCCCTCGCCACCGGTGAGCAGGTAGTCCTGCCCGCTCTTCGAGGCCTGCTGCACCGCGTCGGCGACGCCGCTCAGCAGGATCGCGTCGTAGGCGACGCCCACCGAGTTCACGTCGGGCCGCTTCAGCAGCTGCTGCTGCAGGTCCTGGCTCACGCCCTCGCCGTAGAGCTTGTCGAAGGAGTACTCGAGCACCTCGGCGGTGCAGTCGGGGCAGCGCTCCATCATGCGGTCGAAACCGGCGATCACGTGCTCCGTGCCGATCGCCGCGTTGTCGGCGACGAACAGCGTGTCCGCGTAGCCCCGGGTCTGGTCGATGAGGTACGCGGCCGAGCCCGCGCCGAAGTCCTCGATCCAGGTCAGCAGATCACCCTCGACGTACTCGACGCTGTAGCTGAACAGCGACGGCGCGGCGGGATCGGCGACGTCGCAGTCGACGCCCTCCGCCTGCACGACGGGGATCCCCGCCGCCTTCGCCTCCTCGAGCGGCTGCTGCATGTAGCTGCAGTCGATGAAGTAGATGAAGATGCCGTCGATCCCGGAGGCGATGGCCTGGCGGATGCCGTCGCCGGCGGCCGAGAGGTTGCCCTTGGTGTCGTAGACGGTGGACTTCCAGCCGATCGCCTCGGCCGCCTCCTCCGCACCCTGGATGCCCCGCGCGCAGGAGCTCGTCGACTGGCCGCAGGAGATGAGCATGACCTCCTTGTCGGCCGCGGGCTCGGGGCTGTCGGAGGTGTCGGGCTCGACGCTCGTGCCCTCGAGCCACCGCTGCAGGTCGTCCGCGACAGCCGCGACGCCGGCCCCCTCGGGCCTGTTCTCGTCGACGACGCCGCCGCCGGCGTCGGCGCACCCCGCGAGGAGGAGGGCGCCCGCGGCGAGGGCCGCCGCCGAGAGCCCGGAACGGCGCTGTTTCGATGTGGTGTTCATGGGACTGGACCTTTCGTGGGGATCGGGCGTTGGGATCGTGCGAAGGGGGTGATCCTGCGGGGGCGCGGGGCGCGTGCGAGCACGCCGGTCGCGGGTCAGGAGCGCTTGCGGCGCCTGAGCAGCGCGGAGAGGGAGACGCCGGCGATGAGGGCGATCCCGTTGGCGAAGTCGTTGACGTACGAGTCCACGCCGAGCAGGTTGAGTCCGCTGTTGAGCACGGCGAGGAAGACGATGGCGACGAATGCGCCCCAGACGTTGAAGCGGCCGGGCTTGATGGCCGCGACGCTCAGGAAGGCCGCTGCGATCGCCGGGAGCATGAACTCCGGCCCGACGCGGGGGTTGCCGGCGCCCGTGATCCCGAGCAGCAGCACCCCGGCGACCCCGGAGTACAGCGCCGAGAGCAGGAACGCCGTGAGCGTGTACCGCCTGGTGGGGAGCCCCACGAGGTGCGCGGCCGAGGCGTTCGAGCCGATCGCGTGCAGGTACCGGCCGAAGGGGGTGTTCTTCAGCACGAACGCGGTGATGCAGGTGATCGCGAGCGCGATCACGAACGAGATCGGGATCCCGGCCACGATGGGGTCGGAGACCGCGAGCAGCGACTCGGGGATGCCGGTCACGATGCTCTTGCCCGAGGTGTACCAGGTGGCGACGCCCGCGAGCAGCGTGGTCATGGCGAGGGTCACGATCACGGAGTCGACCCCGACGACGGTGACGAGGATCCCGTTGATCGCGCCGACGACGAGGGCGGCCGCGAGGGCGATGAGGATCGCGGCCGCGAGCGGCAGGCCCGCGTTCAGCGCGCCGGCGGCGAGGAGCGACGACACCCCGCACACCGCCCCGACCGAGAAGTCGTACTGCCTCGTGATGAGCGGGATCAGCACGCCCATGGTGATGATCACGAGCACCGACTGGCTGAGCAGCACCACCCGCAGATTGGGCAGCGACGGGAAGGCGCGGGCGGTCTCGGGGAGGATCGACCACACGATCGCGAGGGCGACGGTGACCAGTACGAGCCCGCCCGACTCGAAGAGGGTGCGCAGCCACGGGGTGCGCTGCGACAGCGGGATCACCCCGGTGGGCGCGAGAGTCGGCTGCTCGGTGGTCTCGGGACTCTGGGTGCTCATGCTCCCACCTCCATGCTGTGGAGCTTGTGATTGATCGTTTCCGGCGATGCGCCGGCGCTGACGATGGATCCCGCGAGCGCGCCGTCGCGCATGATCAGGATCCGCTGGGAAAGGAACACGAGCTCCTCGAGATCGGAGCTGACGACGAGGATCGCGGTGCCGCGCGCCGCGGCGGCGCGCACGATCTCCCAGATCTCCGAGCGCGCGCCCACGTCGACGCCCTGGGACGGCTCGTCGAGCAGCAGCAGCCCGGGCGGCTGGTCGAGCAGCCACCGGGCCACCGAGACCTTCTGGGCGTTGCCGCCCGACAGGTGGGCGATCAGCGTGTTCTCGGACTCGGTCTTGATCCCGAACTCGCGGATCGCGTCGCGGCTCGCCCGCCGCTCGGCGGCGCGATCCACGAGGCCCGCCCGTGTGAAGTTGCGCATGTGCCCGATCGAGAGGTTCTCGGCGATCGACAGGTCGAGGAACACCGCGTCCTTCGGACGGTCCTCGGGCACGAACGCGACGCCGCGACGCATCGCCTCGCCGGGGCCGCTCGGCAGGTAGGGCCTCCCCCGCAGCGCGATCTCGCCGCGCTCCGGGCGCTGCGCCCCGAAGAGCATCCGCAGCAGCGTGCTGCGCCCGGACCCCGCGAGACCGGCGACGCCCACGATCTCGCCCGGGCGCACGTCGAACGATGCCCGCTTCAGGGACCCGCCTCCGAGATCCCGCACCTCGAGCGCGGGCGGTTCCGTGTCGGGCACCGCGGCCTCGGAGACGGTGAGCTCCACGGCCTTGCCCGCGATCAGCTCGATGAGCCCGTCCCGGTCGAGCTGCTCCACCGGGTACCGGCCGACCATGCCGCCGTCGCGCAGCACGCTCACCCGGTCGGCGATCCGGAGGATCTCGTCGAGGCGGTGCGAGATGAACATCACCGCCTGCCCACCGGCGGCGAAGCGCTGCAGCGCGTCGAGCAGGAAGTCGACCTCCTGCGGCGGCAGGCTCGCGGTGGGCTCGTCGAGCACGAGCACCCCGTCTCCCGCGCCGGTCCGATCCTGCAGCGCCCGGGCGATCTCCACCATGGTCTGCGCGGCGGGGCGGAGGTCTCCGAGCGGCGTGTCGGGACTGCAGCCGATCCCGTACTCCTCGATGAGGCGCTGGGCGCGTCTGCGCGCCGCGCCCCAGCGGATCCGCCCGCTCGCGCCGGTCTCGAAGCCGCGGCCGATCGACAGGTTCTCCGTCACCGTGAGCTGCTCGAAGGTCGTGCGGTGCTGGTGCACCATGTACAGGCCGCACGATCGCGATTCGGCCGGTGAGAACGACGTGAGGTCGTAGTCCCGCCCGCCGATCCGGAGGCGGCCCTCGTCCGGGTGCACCACGCCGGCGAGCGATTTCACGAGCGTGGACTTGCCCGATCCGTTGCCGCCGACGAGCGCCATCACCTCGCCCCGGCGCACCTCGAGGTCGACGCCGCGCAGCGCGCGGGTCGCTCCGTACGACTTGCGCAGCCCCCGCACCTCCAGCGCGAGGGGAGGGCCGGCGGGTGGGTTCGTCATGATGTCTCCTTCGACTCCGACGGATGCGGCGGGCGGGCTCCCGGCCGGGGCTACCGGATCACCAGCTCGCGGCCCAGGCCCGGGGTCAGCAGCTCGCAGCCGGTCTCGGTGACCACGACGCTCTCGCTGAACCCGGTGCCGTACTGGCCGGGCACGAACACGCACTGGGGCAGGTGGAAGGCCATCCCGGGCCGCAGCTCGATGTCGACGCCGGGGGCGATGTACACCGGCGCCTCGCACCAGGTGGGCTGCATGCCCATGCCGATGCCGTAGCCGTACGCGCCGTGGAACCACATCTCGTCGGCCACGGGATCGTATCCGTGCTTCACCGCCTCGGCGATGTCGTGTCCGGTGCGGCCGGGGCGGATGTTCTCGATGAGCAGCTCGAGCGTGTGGATCGCGGCGTCCGCGAGGCGCTGCAGGCCGGGGCTCGGGGCACCGATCACCCCGCTGCGCATGCTCGGCGCGTTGTAGCGGTGGTAGGTGCCGGTGAACTCGAGGTACATCGAGTCGCCCTGCCGCAGCGTCGTCCGCTTGAACGGCATGTGCGGGCCGATCTTGGCCCGCTCGCCCACCATGACCATGCCGTCGATCGAGGTCAGCTCGGAGCCGTTCGCGAACAGCGCCCCGGAGCCGGCGGCGACCATGTCCTGGTCGCTCCTCCCCTCTGCGGCGGCGTTCAGCGCCGCCTCCAGGCCGAGCCAGGTGATGCTCCCCGCCTGCTTCATGTACTCGATCTCCTGCGCCGACTTGATCATGCGGTGCTGCATGATGAGCTGCGTCGCGTCCTCGAAGCGCGACTCGGGGATCACGCGCTGCAGGGTGAGGAAGCTCGCGGCGTCGTAGGCGCCGGGGCCGAAGGTGTCGGGGTAGGCCATCTCGACGCCGATGGTCCTCCCCGCCTCGCCGGCATCGCGCAGCACACCCGCGAGCTGCTCGGCGGTGGAGCGGTTGTCGTACCAGTCGTACACGCGCACGTCGCTCACCACCGAGTTGGCGAGCGCGCAGGGCGCCTCGAGCTCGGCGGTGTGCACGGCGAGCGATCCATCGGAGAAGACGATCCCGACGCCGTAGCAGGAGGGCATCGTGGTGTCGTAGCCGGTGAGCCACGCCCAGTTCGCCGTGTTCGAGACCAGCAGCACGTCGATGCCGGCCTCCGCCATGCTGCCCCGCACGCGGGCGAGGCGCGAGGCGTACTCGGCGTCGGAGAAGATGCGGTAGTCCGGGATGTCGACGGCCTTGAGCATGTCGACGTAGGGGCGCGGATTGATCATGATTCGGTCACTTCCTCGTGGGTCATCGGGTGCGCGTCTCCGGTTCGGGTTCTGCGCCGGCGGAGTAGTACCACCGTGGACCGCTTCTGCCGGGCGAGCATCTGTCAAATGACGTACTCACCGCTTCAATTTCATCACTTTGTGCAGATTTTGGGAAGTTCTTGATAAGTTTGATTATTAACGGCAGGCCCTACCGGATCGATGATCAGCGCATCCGAGGCCTGCGCACGACGGCCGGATACCGGCGGAGGGAGCCCCGGATGGACGCACTCGACTGGCAGATCGTCGCCGCGCTGCAGGAGGACGGCAGACGCGGCTACCGGGAGCTCGCCCGCGACTTCGACGTCTCCCCGGGCACCATCCGGCTGCGGGCCAGGCAGCTGCTCGACGAGGGGTACCTCAAGGTGATCGCCATCCCGACGACCAAGCTGCTCGAGGGCCTCTACCAGGCGACGATCGGGCTGCGGCTCGCGCCCGGGAACGCGCGCGAGGTCTCCGACATCCTCTCCGCGCGACCGGAGGTCGGGTGGGTGGGCATGACGAGCTCGGGCCAGTACGACCTGCTCTTCGACGTGGTCCTCGCCGACAGCGCGGACCTCGGCCCCTACCGCGAGGAGTTCCTCGCGCAGCTGCCCGGGTGCGAGGACATCGAGGTGTTCAACATCTGGGAGATCTCGAAGTTCGGCTACGACATCGCCCGCGCGCACGCCAACCTGCAGCAGCAGGTGCGGGATCGCGACGACGCGTCGCGGGAGTGAGCGCGAGCGGGGGCTACCAGATGCTGACGCGCTCCGCCGGGTCGAGCCACAGCCCGTCGCCGGGCCGGGTTCCGTAGGCCTCGTGGAACGGTGCGAGGTTGCGCACGATCTGATTGCAGCGGAACTCGTTGGGCGAGTGCGGGTCGATCGTCAGCAGGCGCACCGTCTCCTCGGGGCGGGACTTCTGCTGCCAGGCCTGAGCCCACGCCAGGAAGAAGCGCTCCGCGCCCGTCAGACCGTCGACCACCGGAGGGGCCTCGCCGCCCAGCGAGCGCAGGTACGCCTTCCACGCGATCTCGAGCCCCGAGAGGTCGCCGATGTTCTCGCCGATCGTCAGCTCCCCGTTGACCGTATGGCCGTCGGCCCCCTCGGGCGAGAGCGCGTTGTACTGCCCGATGAGCGCGCCGGTCAGCGCCTCGAACGCCTCGCGATCCGCCTCGGTCCACCAGTCGGTGAGCTTGCCGTCGCCGTCGTAGCGGGATCCCTGGTCGTCGAAACCGTGCCCGATCTCGTGTCCGATCACCGCACCGATGGCGCCGAAGTTCGTGGCGGCGTCCCACGACGCGTCGAAGAAGGGCGGCTGCAGGATCGCGGCGGGGAACACGATCTCGTTGAATCCGGGGTTGTAGTAGGCGTTGACCGTCTGGGGGGTCATGAACCACTCGTCCCGGTCGATGGGCCGGCCCACCTTGTTCAGCTCGCGATGGAACTCGAAGTCGGCCACGCGGCGCGAGTTGCCGACGAGGTCCCCCGAGTCGACGGCCAGCGCCGAGTAGTCGCGCCACTTCACCGGGTAGCCGATCTTCGGCGTGAAGCGATCGAGCTTCTCGAGGGCGCGGGCGCGCGTCTCGGGGCTCATCCACGCGAGCTGCTGGATCGACTCGCGGTAGGCCTCGATGAGGTGCCCCACCAGCTCGTCCATGGCCGACTTCGCGGTCTCGTCGAAGTGGCGCTCCACGTAGAGCCGGCCCACGGCCTCGCCCATCGCCCCCTCCACGAAGGAGACGCCGCGGCGCCAGCGGTCCCGCTGCTCGGGCGCGCCCGTGAGCGCGGTGCCGTAGAAGTCGAAGTTGGCGCGCGAGATCTCCTGCGAGAGCAGCGCCGCCGAGGAGCGCACGATCGCCCACACGAGCCAGGCGCGCCAGGCCTCCAGCTCCTCGTCGACCAGCAGCTCGGCGAGCCCGGCGAGCGCCTCGGGCTGCGCGGCGACGACCTCGGCGAAGGCCGCCTCGGGGGCGCCCATCGCGGCGAGGTAGGCGGGCCAGTCGAGCTGCGGCATGATCTCGCGCAGCCCCTCGAAGGTGCGCAGGTTGTACAGCTTCTGGATGTCGCGACTCGCGACCTTGTCCCAGTGCGATGCGGCGATGCGGCGCTCGAGCTCGTAGGCGAGCCCCGCGAGCCGCTCGGCGTCGGCCACGCCCGCGAGGCCCAGCATGCGCGCGATGTGGGCCCGGTACTGCTCGCGGATCGACGCGAACTGCTCCTCGCGGTAGTAGGACTCGTCGGGCAGCCCGATGCCGCCCTGCATCACGAACACGATGTAGCGCGCGGGATCTCCCGGATCGTTGTCGACGAACATGCCGGTGAAACCGCCGAGGCCCTGCCGCTCGAGCTCGCCCACGAGCGCTACGAGCTCGGGCACCGATGCGACGGCGAGCGCGCGCTCGATGTCACCGGCGATGGGCGCGGCGCCGAGCTCGTCGACGCGCTCCACGTCCATGAAGCTCGCGTAGAGCGCGGCCACCTTGTCGGCCTCGGCGTCGGCGCCGCCCTCGATCAGCCCCTCCGCGGGCGCCGCGGTGCCCGTGATGATGTCGCGCACCGCCTCCTCGGCGTTCTCGGCCAGCACCGCGAACGACCCGTAGCGCGCCTTGTCGGAGGGGATCTCGGTGCGCTCGATCCACCTGCCGTTGACGTGCCGGAAGAGGTCGTCCTGCGGACGGACCGCGGGATCGAGTTCGGCGAGGTCGATACCTGAGACGGGCGCGGCATTGCTCATGCGCACCAGCCTAGCGGCGGCGGGCGCCGGGAAGGCTGCGAGCGGGGCGCTTCCCCTCGCCGAGCCGCCGACGTCCGCGGTTCGCACTACCGTGGAGCACATGCCCCCAGCACCCGTCCGGGCCCACGACCCCGCAGCGCGCAAGCGCGTCGATCGCAGCATCGCGAACCTCGCGTTCCCGGCGCTCGGCGCGCTCATCGCCGAGCCGCTGTTCCTCGTGGTCGACTCCGCACTCGTGGGGCACCTCGGCGCGGCGCCGCTGGCGGGCCTCGCCGTGGCCGCCGCGATCCTGCAGACCGCCGTCGGCCTCATGATATTCCTCGCCTACTCCACCACGCCGCTCGTCGCGCGCCGCCGCGGAGCCGGCGACCTGCGCGGCGCCGTGCAGGTGGGAGTCGACGGGCTGTGGCTGGCGCTCGGGATCGGGATCGCCGTCGGCGCGCTGCTGTGGGCGGCGAGCGGGCCGCTGGTCGCCGCATTCGGGGCCGCGCCGGAGACCTCCGAGCAGGCGCTCGTCTATCTCACGGTGTCGTGCCTCGGGATCCCGGCGATGCTCGTGGTGTTCGCCGCGAGCGGCCTGCTGCGCGGCCTGCAGGACACGCGCACCCCGCTCGCCGTGGCCGCGATCGGCTTCACCGCGAACGCCCTGCTGAACTGGTGGTTCATCTACGGGCTCGGGTTCGGGATCGCGGGCAGCGCGTGGGGCACGGTGCTGGCCCAGTGGGGCATGGTGGCCGTCTATCTCGTCGTGGTGGTGCGGCACGCGCGGCGGGCCGGGTCCGGGCTCCTCCCCCAGCGGGACGGGCTCGCGCACGCGGGTCGCAGCGGCGGGTGGCTCTTCATCCGCACGATCGGGCTGCGGGCAGCGCTGCTCGCGACCGTGTTCGCGGCCACGAGTCACGGCACCGCGGCCACCGCCGGCTACCAGGTCGTCTTCACCGTCTTCTCGACCGCTGCCTTCGCGCTCGACGCGCTCGCGATCGCCGCCCAGGCCCTCGTGGGCGACGCGCTCGGGCGGCGCGACGAGCAGCGGGCCAGGCTCATCGTGCGGCGCACCGTCTTCTGGGGCGTGGCCTGCGGGATCGGCTTCGGGATTCTCCTCGCCGCGACGAGCCCCGTGATCGGGCGCGTCTTCACGAGCGATGCGCAGGTCCTCGCGATCCTGCCGCCGGCCGTGCTGGTGCTCGGGATCTCGCTGCCGCTCGGCGGCCTCGTCTTCGTGCTCGACGGCGCACTCATGGGCGCCGGCGACGCCCGCTACCTGGCCTGGACGAGCATCGTGAACCTGGCGGTCTACCTGCCGGCGCTCTGGGCGCTCACGGCGCTGGTGCCGCGCGGCACGGCGGCCCTCATCGCGCTCACCGCGGGTTTCACGATCGTGTTCATGCTCGCGCGGGCGGTGACGCTCGGGATCCGCGCCCTCCAGTTCGACCGCTCGCCCAGCCGCTTCATGTGAGCCCGGGCGGCACGGCCCGCTTCAGCGCTACGCTGGATCGTCGGCCTTCTCACGACCCCGACCGCAGCAGGAGCACCGTGACCGATCACCACGCCTCGGATGTCCGGGCGATCACCCGCTGGGTGAGCGCGCTCGTCATCATCTTCGGCATGCTCGGTCTCGGCTTCGGCAGCTGGCTCTCGCGGCTTCCGGCGGTGCGCGACCACCTCGGGGCGACGACGCTGCAGATGAGCATCTACGGCTTCTGCCTGGCCATGGGATCGGTGACGGGCCTGCTGCTCGCCGGGCGGGTCATCTCCCGGCTCGGTCCGCGGCGCACGCTGCAGCTCGGGATCGCCGCGCAGGCCCTCTTCATGCCGGCCGCGGTGCTCGTGCTGTGGCTCGGGCAGCTGCCGCTCGGCCTGGCGCTGCTCTTCGGCTACGGCTTCGCCTTCAGCAACTCCGATGTCGCCATGAACATCAGCGGCGCATCGGCCGAGCGCGCGCTGGGACGGCCCCGGCTGCCGCTGCTGCACGCGGGCTTCAGCCTCGGCAGTGTGAGCGCCATGGGCCTCGGCGCCGCCGCCGAGGCCCTCCGGATCCCGGTCCCCGCGCACCTCATCGGCGTCTTCCTGCTGATCATCGGCATCTCGCTGGCGGTGCTGCGATGGATCCCCGCGGGCGACCGCGTCGCGACCGCCCGATCCGCCGCCCCGACCGTCCCGGCCGCCAAGACCGGCCCCATCTCCATCGTCCCGGCCGACGACGCGCGCGCGGGCGGCGCCGCACGGCAGCCGGTGCGCGCCCGCAACCCGTGGACCGACCCCCGCATCCTGCTCGTCGGATTCATCGCGATGAGCATGGCCCTCGCCGAGGGCACTGCCGCCGACTGGCTGCCGCTCGCACTCGTCGACGGCCGCGGTCTCTCCAACGAGCTCGGCGCACTGATCCTCGGCGTCTTCTTCGTCTCGATGACCGTCACCCGCGTCGCCGGCTCCCCGATCCTGCATCGCTTCGGGCGGGTCGCCGTGCTGCGCGGGGGTGCGATCCTCTGCGCGGTCGGCGTCGTCACGGTGATCCTCGTGCCCCACACCTGGGCCATCGTGGTCGGCACGATCTGCTGGGGCGTCGGCTGCGCGCTCGGCTTCCCCGTCGGCATCTCGGCGGCGGCCGACAACCCCGAGACGGCGGTGCGCGACGTCGCCGCGGTCTCGGCCATCGCCTACACGGCGATGCTGCTCGGCCCCATGGCGTTCGGCTTCCTCGGCGAGCACATCGGCCTGCTGTCGGCGTTCTGGGTGCTCGCGGCCATCGCGCTGCTCGGCGGACTGGTGGCGAGCGCCGCGCGCGAGCGGAGGCCGGGCGAGGCGGGCGGTTCGCGCGGGACGCGCGGAGCGTGAGCGGGTAAACTACCGCGAGTGCGAATCGTTGTTGCAGACTGCTCCGTGGACTATGCGGGCCGCCTCTCCGCCCACCTGCCGCGGGCGAAGCGCGTGCTCATGCTCAAGAACGACGGCTCGATCCTCGTGCACTCCGACGGCGGCTCGTACAAGCCGCTCAACTGGATGAGCCCGCCCTGCACGCTCGCCGCGCTCGACCTCGACGAGGATCAGACCTCGGCGGGAATCGTCGAGGCCTGGCAGGTCACCCACAAGAAGACCGCCGACAAGCTCGTGGTGTCGGTGTTCGAGATCTTCCACGACTCCTCGCACGATCTGGGCGTCGATCCCGGCCTCATCAAGGACGGCGTCGAGGCGCACCTGCAGGAGCTGCTCGCCGATCAGATCGAGCTCGCGGGCCCCGGCCACACGCTCGTGCGCCGCGAGTACATGACGGCGATCGGCCCAGTCGACATCCTCGCCCGAGACGCCTCGGGCGCCTCGGTGGCGATCGAGATCAAGCGCCGCGGGGGCATCGACGGCGTCGAACAGCTCACCCGCTACCTCGAGCTCATGAACCGCGACCCGAAGCTCGCCCCGGTCACCGGCATCTTCGCGGCGCAGGAGATCAAGCCGCAGGCGCGCACGCTCGCCGAGGATCGCGGGATCCGCTGCCTCGTGCTCGACTACGACGCGATGCGCGGCATGGAGGATCAGAACACGCTGTTCTGACCGCCCCGACGAGGCCTCGGCGGGAACGGGTCGTTCGAGCAACCCGACGCGTCCCGTGACCGAGCCGAAACCGCGCTGAAACGACACCCGTCTATGTTCGATATCGGTCGCGATCTACCTCTCAGCGGCCGACCCGCCCCCAGTCACAATGGCGAGACTGGGGGCACACCTCTGCCCGCCGCCGCGCGTGCTCCTCGGCGCCCGCGGGCGGTGCTGTCCGATCAGAGGAAGCGCTTGAGCCCATCGGCGGTGTAGTAGCGCACCGCGCCGGTCAGGTCCTGGACCCCGTACACGGTGGCCCCGTTCGCCATGGTACCGATGTCGCAGACGGTGCCGCGGGCGCCGCCCGCCGCGATCACGTCGTCGCCGATCGAGAAGCCTTCCTCCACTGCATCTCCCATGCCGCCACACTACCCGCGCCGCCCGGGATGGGGGAACCGGTTGACACGGGCTGAGGAGACCGGCATGAAGCTCCTACGGCTTCACGAGAGGATTCCGCTGCGGAGCGCCTGCGCCACAGCCGCGGCCCGGTCGCTGACCCCGAGCTTCTCGTAGACGTGCTGGAGGTGCGTCTTGACCGTGGCGAGCGAGATATGCAGGCCTGCGGCGATCTGCTGCGACGAATTGCCTTCCGCAGCAAGGCGCAGGATCTCGACCTCCCTGGCGGTCAGCGACGGCTGAGCTTCTCTGAGCTCCCGCTCTCGCAGTTCGTCGGCGATGATGTCCTGAGCGACGGAAGCCATCACGGTCCGTCCCTCGGCGATCGTGATCACGGCATCGGCGATCTCCTCGAAAGACGCGACCTTCTCCATGAAGCCTCGGGCACCCAGCGAGAACGCTCGGAACACAGTGGAGCTATCGACGTAGGCGGTGAGGATCAGAACCTTCGTGCAGGATCCCCGAGCCCGCAACTCGCTCAGCACGGCGAGACCGTCCATGCTCGGGAGGCGCAGATCGAGCACCGCCACATCGGGCTGTTCGCGCAGGATCAATTCCAGCACCTGGCGCCCATCCCCGCTCGCGCCGACGACCTCGATCCAGTCCGACGCTTTCCAATCCCGCACCAGACCGTCGCGGTACACGGGATGATCGTCGGCGATGACGACTCGATACCGGCTCATGATCCGACCTGCACCGCGTTCAGGAGCGTGCTTCGGAGGAGCGCCGGGTCGAAGGGCTTGGTGAGGTAGGCGAAGGCCCCGCGCGACTGCAGCTCGGAGATGCGCGCCGGAGTCGCGTCCGCGGAGAGTATCACCACCGGGATGCCCTTCAGCTCCTCCTCCTGCTGGAGCTGGGCGAGCACGTCCACGCCCGACATGTCTTTCAAGTTGAGGTCGAGCAGCACGACGTCGGGCACGACCTGGCGCACGAGTTCGATGCCGTCCGCGCCGGATACCGCATTCATCAGCCGGGTCACCCCCATTCGTTCCAACACCCGCTGCAGCAGACGCAGGTTCACCGGAGTGTCCTCGATCTGCACCACCGTCGCTTTCGAGAGCATGCGCTCGGACTCGGGATCGAAGGGTTCGACCGGGGACAGGAGACTGATCTCCTCATCCACCTCGGCAACGGGGAAATCGATGTAGAAGGTGGTGCCTTCTCCCGGTGCCGAGTGCAGCACACCCATCCGGCCGCTCATCTCCTCGACCAGACCGCGGCTGAGTGCCAGGCCGAGCCCCGAGCCCTCGATCCCGTCGGCATTGCTGAGACGGTCGAACGGCGAGAACAGGCGGTCGATCTCCTCGGGCGGGATACCGTCGCCCGTATCAGTGATGAGGTAGCGGAGCATCCCGCCCCTCACCTTCGTTCCGACATGAATCGCTCCGTTCGGGCGGTTGAACTTGATCGCGTTGCCGAGGAGGTTGAAGAAGACCTGCCGCAGACGATGCGGATCTGCTCGGATGCCGACGCCGACGGCACCGTGCAGATCGCTCACGATCTCGATCCGCTGCCCCTTCGCCAGAGGCCGAACGATCTCCAGAGCCTGATGGATCGGCGAGCTGGCCGGTACGACCTCGTGCGCGATGCCGGGGGCGCCACTCTCGATCCAGCTGATGTCGAGCACGTCGTTGACCAGTGTGAGCAGATGCCTCCCCGCCTCGATGATGTGCTCCACCGATTCCCGGTACTCGGGAGCCGCGTTCGGATCGCGCAGCAGATCCGCGAAACCGAGCACGGCGTTCAGCGGTGTGCGCAGTTCATGGCTCATCCGCGAGAGGAAGACGCTCTTGGACTGGTTCGCTCGCTCGGCCTCGTGCATGGCCTGCCGCGCCGCCGTCTCCGCGCGCTTCCGGGCCGTGATGTCCGTCGAGATCGCGCCGAGCGCGTAGGGGACGCCGGAGTCGTCCAGCAGAGGGAACTTGATCGAGAGCCAGCGCCGGTCGGCATCGGGATCCGTGGCCCCTCCGATCTGCGAGAAGGGCTCCTCCACTTCCTCGGCGTGCTCGCTCTCGAGAACGCGCCGGTCATTGGCCTGATACACATCTGCACTCGATGCGTCGAAGAGATCGTGGTCCGTCTTCCCGAGGATCTCGTCGGGGGTGCGGCCGAACTGCTGCGCGAAGTAGTGGTTGACGATCGTGTACTGGCCTGCGGGATTCTTCACGTACATCAGGGCGGTCGAGTTGTCCGCGAGGTCCTGCAGCTGGCGCACGCGGGACCGGAGATCCTGCGTGTCGGTCTCGAGATCGCTGAGCCGCTGGAACTCGGCGATCACGCGCTGCGACGCTTCGTCGTCCCCCTCGACGAACTGCAGCATGATGCGGAGATAGCCCGTCCCGGTCTCGTCGGGCACCACCACGGTGTGCAGGGAGCCGCCCTCCGGCGCCACCCCTCTGAGCACTCGAACCATCCCCTCGGACAGCCGAGAGATGGCTCGCTCGCGCAACGGTCCCTGTCGCGAGAACAACTCGGAGAAACCGCGATTGCCCACGCGCAACCGCAGCGGCTCGATGTCATCGGCGTTCCACTCGAACACCGCGACCGGAGTACCGAGCTGATTGAGCACCGACCGCGCGAGTCTCGGATCCTCTTCGTTGAACATCGGCTCCATCTCTCACATAGTAGTTCCCCGGGGACCCCCGCCCCCCGGGGAACCCGTCGCCGTTCAGATCCCGGCGAGTTGCGCCCGCAGCCGAGTGGTCTCAGCCTGATCGACCTGCAGATCCGCACGTGCATCGTCCCCGTCGAACGCGACGCCGTAGACCGCACGCGCCCGGTCCATGGACACGAAGCCCGAGAGTACGTCCGCGAGAACCCGCTCCGGCTCCCGCTCCAGCGGCGACCCGTACCCGCCGCCGCCCGTGGAGTGCTGGCCGATCTGCTCACCGGGTTGCAGCGTGAGCGACCCGAGCGGCGCGATCGGACGATCGGTGCCGTCCTGGTCGCGCATGAATGCGACGCTTCCCGCGGCATCCCCGCCGCCCTGGGTACCGCGCGGGGGGAAGACGACGCAGTCGGTGACGTACGCAGCCTCCATCGGATCCCACTTCGGCCCGAACCGCACCGTGGCGCCGGGGGCGCCGCGACGCCGTCCCGCGCCCTCCGAGTCGGTGCGGATGCGCAACTCGCCGACCCGGAACGGGTACTTGAGCTCGGCGAGCTCGATGCTGTCGCGGAACATCAGACCGGCTGCGACGGCGAGTCCGTACGTGACCCATCCGTCGATATCGGGGTGCGCGGGGCCGCCCTGCGAGCCGAGGAAGACCTGGTTCACATACGGCTCGCCCTTCATGCGCCGATCGGTGCCGGACACCACCGCGAAGCCCGGGCCGAGCCCGGTGGCTCCCTCCGCGGCGCCGAATCCGGTCCAGGCGTCAGCGATGGCCTTCTGCGTGGTCACCGTCAGTCGATCCCCGACGTTGGTGGTCGCGACGGACGTCGAGTGCGGGAATCGGGGCCGCCCGACGATGCAGTTCTCGCGCAGCGTCAGGTCGATCCGCCGGAAGGCGCCGGAGTTCGCGGGAACACCGGGCCGCAGCGAGTTGAACACTCCCGCCATGACGTTGCTGACGGTGCACGCCTCCGACTCGTTGACACCGGCGGGAATGCAGTCCAGGTTCTCACTGAGGTCGATCGCGATCCTGCCCTGCGCCGCATCGACGTCGATCTTCACGGTGATCTCGATGCCCTCGGGCAGAATCCCTTCGACCGGGTCGTGATGCCCGACTCCGACCGCCGAACCGCTCGGAAGCTCGGTGATCGCCTGGATCATGCGCTGCTCCGAGTAGTCGAGCCAGTCGCGGATGAACTCCTTCACGACGTCACGGCCGTAGCGCTCGCACAGCTCCTTCAGCCGTGCCTCGGCCACACGCGCGGCGCCGACCATCGCGAGATAGTCGCCGTACCACTGGTCGGGGACGCGAATGCGCGAACGGCACATGCGGATGATGTCGTCGACATCGGCGCGATCCTGCTGGATACGCACGCAGGGGAAGACCAGAGCGCCCTCCTGATACACGTCCTTGGCGAAGGGCATATAGGTCGTCGGCTCCGAGTTGCCGATATCCGCCTGGTGCGCCTTCGCCAGCGCGGTGAACATGTGCTCCCCCTCGAACATGACGGGGACGAGGATCGTGTGATCCGCTGCGTGCGAGTTCCCCCGGTAGGGGTCGTTGTGGAGGAACGCGTCGCCGTCGGCCAGGTCCGGATGCAGAGCGGTCATCGCCTCCGTCATCAGGTGCGCACCGAAGATGTGGCAGGGAAGGCCCTCGGCAGAGGAGAGCAGTTCGTTCTGGCCGGTGGTGATCGCGCAGGAGAAATCGCGCGCCATGTTCAGCACGCCGCTGCGTCCTGTCCGCAGGAGCGTGTTCTCCATCTCGCGGACGATACTGTCGAGCCGGTTCGAGATGACCGCCATCAGGATCGGGTCGGTGCTCATCGTGCTGCCTCCTTCGCGCCGACGAGTTCGCTCGCGGTCGCATTCGCTCCAACTGAGATGATGTAGTCGCCGCTGCCGGCGACGACGAGTTCCGCGCCGGGATCGAGCACCAGCGTGGTCGTGGGCTCGAGGATGATGGCAGGGCCCGCTACCGCTGCGCCCGCGGCGAGTTCCTCGCCCCGATAGATCGGAGCGTTCTCCACCTCCTCGAGCGCGAAGCCCACGTGCCGGTGCCGCACGGGAACCGCTTCCTCTGCGCCTTCCCCGAGCACGGGCACCTTCGGGCGATCGAGCACCGCGGTGACACGCTGCTTCCAGACGAGGAACTCCGGGCGCTGCGACGGGTCGTTCACCTGGAAGACCCGTCGATGCTCGGCGTGGAACGCCGCCTCGAGTCGCTCGAGCGCTTCGGCGTCGTCGATGCGATCGCCGTCGATGATCACCTCGAGTTCCCAGACCTGACCCGGATACCGGGCGTCGACGGAGTACTGCTTGCGCACGGCGAGCGGCTCGAGGGGCTCGGTCTCCGCGATGAAGGCCGCTCCCTGAGCGTCGAGTTCGGCGAAAGCCTCGCGTACGCCGGAGAAGTCGAATTCGGTGGCCTGGGTGAAGCGGCTGGCGGCGAAGTCGCTGATGACATCCGCGTTCAAGGCCCCCGCGGCGGACAGCGCGCCGGCCGTGCGCGGGAGGATCATCCGATTCACCCCGAGCTCTCGGGCGATCTGCACCGCGTTCACGCCGCTCGCCCCGCCTCCGGCGACGATGGTGAGATCGCGGGGGTCGAGGCCCTGCGAGATGGTCATCTCGCGGATCGCCGAGACGATGTTCTGGGTGGCGATCACCAGCGCCCCCTTCGCGGCCTGCTCGACGGAGATGCCCAGGCGATCTGCGATCGGGCGCATCGCACGTCGTGCGGCTTCGAGATCGAGTGCGAGCTTGCCGCCGATGAAGCCCTCGGTGTCGAAGTATCCGAGGATCAGCGCTGCATCGGTGATGGTCGGCCGGGTGCCCCCGCGTCCGTAGCATGCGGGGCCCGGATCGGCTCCCGCACTCTCGGGGCCGACCCGAACCAGACCTCCCTCGTCCACGGAGATGATCGATCCTCCACCCGATCCGATGGATCTCACGTCGACCGATTTGGTACCGGTGATGTGCCCGGTCCACTTCTCGCCGAGCCAGGTGTCGACGCTGTAGTGGATGTCACCGCCGCTGACCAGACCGACGTCGAACGTCGTGCCGCCCGTGTCGCACACGATGAGATCGGGGGCCGCCTCTTCGAGGGTGGACCGCCCCGCCTCGAGCGCCGCGACCGGCGCCATCGAGGGCCCGGAGCCGACGCTGTAGATCGGCCGGTCGACCATGCGCGCCAGGGGCCACGATCCGCCGAAGCTCGTCGAGAGCAGCAGCTTCCCCTCGAATCCGGCGTCTTCCAGGTCCTCGGCCAGTTCATTCAGGAACCGCTGCATGAGCGGTTTGAGCGACGCGTCGATGACGGTGGACGAAGCTCTCCGGTACTCGCGGACGATGGGATTGAGCTGATGGCTGAGCGTATAGGTCACCTCGGGCGAGTGCTCCTCGATGAGCTCACCCACGCGGAGTTCGTGAGCCGGGTTCACCGTCGCCCAGAGGAGACTCACGCCGATCGACTCGACGCCCTGATCTCGAGCCGCCGAGAGCGCGTCCACGACGCTCCTCTCGTCGAGCGGCACGAAGACGGAGCCGTCGCTGTCGATGCGCCCACCGATCTCGCGAGTCAAGTAGCGGGGCACGTACGGCGGAGTGAACTCCCGTGGCGAGAATGCCCCTCCCAGTCGTCCGCCCTCACGGAGGAGGAGCGTGTCGGGGAAGCCCTCGGTCGTGAAGAACGCCGTTCGAGCCGTCTTCCCCTCGACGATCGCGTTGGTCGACCGGGTCGTGCCGTACGCGAAGTGGGACGACTGCGCCAGAAGCTCCCCGACGCTCAAGCCCAGACGCTCGGCGATCTGGCCGAGCGCCTGCTCGATGCCCTCGTAGGCGCGTAGATATGTGGTGAGCGCTTTCCCGATGTGGAGGGCTCCGTGATCGTCTGCGACGACCACGTCGGTGAATGTTCCGCCCGTGTCCACAGAAACCCGGTATGCCATGGATGGTCCTCGTTCCCGTTTGGTGATGTGCCGGTCGTGTGCACCGGCCTGTGCTGCGAGCCGACACCGCGGAGACGCGGCGCTGCGGGCTCTTCGACAATGCTGGGACGATCCGGCCCGCAGCACATCCGTCCTTCGGAGAGCCGAAGGGATGAGATCCCGGTCATCCCTTCGGCTGATTTTTCCGCCGACGCGTTCCGCTCGATCGCCCGTCGCGGTTTACTCGGGGTCTGCGGCACACGAGCCGCGGACACCGGACGAAGAAGTCGGAAGAGGAGACAATGATGGGTCAACACGAGCCGAGGCGCCGGGTGAGCGCATGGGCGGGTACTGCCGCCGTCGTTCTGGCGCTGACCGGTTGCGCGAGCGGCACCGATGCCACGGCGGCGGGAGGGGCCGCCACCGGTGGCAGCGCCGACTGCATCGCCGCAGCCGCGGATGCGGTTGAGGAGGGCCTCGCTCCGAGCGAGCTCGTGGCTCCGACCGCGCCGCTGGATCTGACAGCGCTCTCGGGCAAGAGCATCTGGTACATCACGAACAGTCACAACCAGTTCTCCACCGAGATGGCCTCGGGTGTGGAGGAGGCCGGTGAGGCGGCGGGCGTGAAGATCACCATCTTCGACGGCCAGAACTCGACCAACCGCTACAGCGAGGGAATCAACCAGGCGGTTGCTCAGGGGGCCGACGGCATCATTCTGATGGCGATCCAGCCGAGCGTCGTCGCGGAGGATCTGAAGGCGGCCGAGACCGCCGGCGTCCAGGTGCTCAGCACGCTGAACGGCGACCCGTCCGAGCCCGTGGCACCGGGGACGTTCGGCAATCTCACCGCCGATTACACCGCCGACGGCGAGCTGATGGCGAAGTGGGTGCTGAACGACTCGGGCTGCACCTCGAACTCCGTCGTGGTCCAGTCGAGCCCGGTGCACGTCTGGGATCTCGCCGCGAAGGGGTTCGAGTCGGCGACCGAGGAACTCTGCCCGGACGATTGCGCGGTGAAGACCATCGACCTCGATCCGGCCAACATCGCGAACGATCTCGGCAATCAGCTTCAGACCGCGCTGCAGACATCACCGGAGACGAACTACGTGGTCCCGGTGTGGGACAGCGCCGTCCCGCTCGTCGCCCCGGTCGTCGCGACCGCCGGTCGGCCGATCACCGTGTTCGCGCACGACGGTATCACCGAGAGCCTGCAGCTGATCGCCGCGGGTCAGGATCAGCAGGGGACGCTCGCCATGGCGCCCTCTTCCTGGATCGGCTGGGCCGCCTTCGACGAGGTCGCGCGCGCGATCCTCGGCGACGAGCACCCGGGCTATGTGATCCCCACCCGTCTCGTCACCGGGGAGAACGTGGGCGACGGAAGCATCGCCGTCGTGTCGCCGGAGTACGTCGATTTCCAGGCGGCCTTCCTCGAGGCCTGGTCCGAGTAGCCGGTCCGACCGACGAGTGAGGAAGACGATGAACGCCGAGACCATCGCGCCGGACGGCGCGCGAGACGCATCCCAGCGAACCGAACCGAGAGCGAACACTGCCCCTGAGTCATCGAGGTCGAGCCGTCCCGGCGCCAACTGGGTGCTCGTGCTCATCCTCGCGGGCCTCTTCCTGGCCTGCTTCGCGGCGATCCCCGAGTTCCGCTCCTGGGGGCTCATCGCCGGCATGCTGAACTCGCAGTCCCTCGTCCTCCTCCTCGCACTCGTGGCGACCGTCGTGCTCCGCAGCGGGGGTTTCGACCTGTCGATCTCGCAGACCATGGTCGCGAGCGCCGCCGTGACCATCGTGCTGTCGAAAGCGGGGGTGCCGCTGCTGCTGAGCATGCTCGCGGCGCTCTCGCTCGGCGCGGTCGTCGGTCTCCTCAATGCGTGGCTGGTCGTCAGGGTGGGGGTCGATTCCTTCGTCACCACACTCGGCTCCTACTCCGCGCTCGCCGGCCTCTGCTACTTCGTCACCGGATCGAGCATCGTCTCCGGCGCCCCGCCCGCACTCGTCGAAGTGGTGCGCACCCCGATCCTCGGGATCCCGGCGGCGACCTGGTTCGCCTGGCTGCTCGCCGCCGTCCTCTGGTACGTCTACGAGAAGACGCCGCTCGGACGATACCTGCTGTTCATCGGCGGGAACGCGGCCTCGGCACGCCTGGCCGGCATCCGAGTCGACCGGATCCGCATGGGGGCCTACCTCGCATCCGGCGTCCTCGCCTCGCTTGTCGGTCTCGTCTTCCTCGGATGGTTCGGCGCGGTGGACCCGGGGGTGGGCGCTCAGTTCATGCTGCAGCCGCTGGCGGCCGCATTTCTCGGCACCACCGCGATCGTGCTCGGCAGGTTCAACGCGCTGGGCACCGTCATCGCCGTGTATCTGCTCGTCGTGGGCATCACCGGCCTGCAGGTGCTCGGTGCGCAGACCTGGGTGACGAACGTGTTCTACGGCCTCGCGCTCGTAGCCGCCGTCACAGCCGCGAAGCTCGCGGATCGCCGGAGGCGAGCGCAGTGAGCGGGAGCGCTCCCGCGCTCGAGATCCGCGGCCTCGAGATGGCGTTCGACGGCGTCCGCGTGCTCGATGACGTCGAGCTGCGCGTGGAACGGGGGGAGATCCATGCGCTGCTGGGCCTCAACGGCTCGGGGAAGAGCACGCTGATCAAGTGCTTGACCGGCGTCTACGCGCCGGTGTCCGGGAGTATCGACGTCTTCGGGCGGAGGATGTCTCTCCCGGTCAGGGACGCCGCCGAACACGGCATCGCGGTGGTGCATCAGGACACGGGTTTCGTACCCGAGATGACGGTACTCGAGAACCTCGGCGCCAGCACGAGCTACGGTGCGCGGCTCCTCGCGCCGGTACGCGGCCTCCGCGAGGAAGTCGCGTACCGCGCCCTGCTCCGCGAGCTGGGCCTCGAGATCCCGCTCCACTCCAAGGTCGCCGAGCTCAGCCCGGCGGACATCGCGATGCTCGCGGTCGTGCGTGCGCTCCACGTCCTCGACCGAGAAGGGGACGAACGGCTCTTCATCCTCGACGAACCGACCGCGACCCTCGGTCGCGCTGAGGCGGAGATCGTCCTCGATCTCATGCGTCGGATCGCCGCGAGCGGCGCGGGGGTCATCTTCATCGGGCACCGCCTCACCGAGGTGTTCTCCGTGTGCGACCGGACGACCGTGCTCCGCAACGGAAGCGTCGCGCATTCGGGCCCGATCGACGCGCTCGACCACAACTCCGTCGTCCAGCACATGCTGGGCGCGCGGATCGGCTCCTTCTTCCCCGATCCCCCACCCCTCGAATCCTCTGAGGTCCGCCTCCGCGTCGAGGCGCTCCACGGAGGCCCGGTCGAGCGCCTCTCCCTCTCGGTCCGGGCCGGCGAGATCGTGGGTATCACCGGCCTGCTCGGCATGGGCCACGAGGAGGTGCCGGCCCTCCTGACCGGCGACCACACCCCCGACTCGGGTCGCATCGAGGTCGACGGCGAGGTCGTGCAGTTCGATCATCCGGCCGATGCCGTCTCGGCCGGAGTCGGGCGGATCACCGCCGACCGTCTGGGCGACGGCTGCTGGGTCGACGGGAGCGCCCGCGAGAACCTCACGCTGCCGGTGCTGCCGCGCTTCTTCAAGCGAGGCCTGCTGCGGCGCACGGCGGAGTCCGACTACGCGGCAGAGCTGCTCGGAGGCGTGCGCCTGCATCCGCTCGCGCCCGAGCGACCGATGGCCTCGTTCAGCGGAGGCAATCAGCAGAAGGTGATGTTCGCGAAATGGGATCAGCTCGAGCCCCGAGTATTCGTGCTGCACGAACCCACGCAGGGCGTCGATCCCGCAGCAGGTCGAGAGCTCATGGACCGCATCGTTTCGCGCGCCGAAGCAGGCGCAGCGGTCATCGTCGTTTCAGGGGACCATGAGCAGCTCGTCAAGCTCTGCCATCGCGTCGTCGTGATGATCGATGGAGTTTCGGCGACCGAGATTGCTCGCGACGACCTGAGCGAGGAATCCCTGCTCTTGGCGTGCTCCGCCTGAGCCCCGCATCCGCTAGGCCGCCGCGAGCCCCGCGAGGATGATGTCGAGACCGCGGCCGAACGAGGCGTCGAGGTCGGCCGAGGGGTCGGCCGCCGCGCCGGCGGCCGCCGGGCCGGCCTCGGCTCCGGCAGCGGGGCCGGACCCGCCCGGCTGCCCCGGCGCGGCCGGGCGGGCGGGGGTCAGGAGTGCGCCGAGCGCCGCCGCCTGCACGTGCGTCTGCGTCGACTGCGCGTGGCCGAAGGTGTAGAGCAGCAGCGTGCGAGCGCCGTCGGGGCCCGCGAGCTCGGCGAGGCGATCCTCGATCCGGGATGCCCCGAGCCGGAAGGCCGCCGCGGTCGCCACCACGTCGGCGCCGTCGCGCACCGCGAGCATCGCGTCGCGCAGCTCGACGCAGAAGGCGCGGGGGTCGTGCGCCGACGCGCCCACGCCGCGCACGATCTCGTCGGCCATGAGCGCCAGCAGCGTCTGCTTGTTGGGCACGTGATGGTAGAGGGCGCTGGGCTGCACGTCCAGTTCGGCGGCGACCCGCCGCATCGAGCACCCCTCCAGGCCCTGCGCATCGAGCACCCGCAGCGCCGCGGCGACCACGTCGGAGAGGGTGTTGCGCATTCCCTCAGCATAGCCGTAACCTGAACACCATTCACGTGGCGGCGGCGGGCCCACGATCGCGTGCGGTCGGCGCGAACACGACCGGAGGCGAACGGACGCGAGTGCGGTCGTCGTCGGGTCAGGAGGATCATGCGCGTACTCGGGGGCGTCATCGACGACGAGACGAGGTGCGTCCACTACCACGGGCCCACAGACGTGATCGCCATGCGATTCAAGTGCTGCGACGAGTACTTCCCGTGCCTGCACTGCCACGAGGAGTACACGTCCCCGGCGCATCCCATCGAGCGATGGGCCGCCGAGGATCTCGAACGCAGGGCCGTGCTCTGCGGCGCATGCGGTCACGAGCTCCGGATCGCGGAGTACCTCGTCGCGAGCGGCTGCCCGGTCTGCGCGGCCCCGTTCAACCCGGGGTGCCGGCTGCACCACGACGCCTACTTCGCCTTTCCCCGACCGACCGGGCGCGACTGAGAGAGGCGGGAGCGTGGGACCGAGTTCCCGTCGTCCTGCGCGGAGAGAGCGAAGCGCGCGCAGTCGCGGGGTCCCTCGCCATGCGGATTCCGCGGATCGCGCCGGCGCGGTGGCGTCACCGCGGAATGCGCGGAATGCGCGGAACGCCGACGCGATCCGTCCCGAGCTTTCCGCGCACGCCGAACGGCGGTCCGGGCTTCCGCGAGGACCGGGAGTTGCGCGAGCCGGGGCATCCGGCTAACCTGAACACCATTCAGCTGAACACCGTTCAGGTCGGATGGACCCGGGCGTGCTGAGTCCCCCTGTGAGCAGAGATCCCGGAGACCCCATGTCGAACCCAGAGACCGCAGCCGACGAGAACCGGGCGGCCCAGCCCACGAGCACGCCCGCAGCCGAGACCCCCGCGACCGGCCCCGAGGCGACCCCGCCCGCCGCCGCGCGACCGAAGCGCACCAACCCCGCCACCGATCTCGCCCTCATCGCCACCTTCGCCGCGTTCATCGCCGTCTGCGCGATCATCCCCGCCATCACGATCGCCGGCCCCGTGCCGTTCACGCTGCAGACCTTCGCGATCCTGCTGACGGGCGCCGTGCTCGGAGCACGTCGCGGCTTCCTCGCGGCGCTGCTGTACCTCGCGATCGGCGCGATCGGACTGCCCGTCTTCGCCGGCGGCTCCGCGGGACTGGCGCCGTTCGCCGGCCCCACCGTCGGCTATCTCGTATCGTTCCCCTTCGCGGCGGCCGCGACCGGCTTCATCGTGAGCCGGATCCCGCGGCGCGGCGTCGCGCTGAGCACCCTGTTCATCTTCCTCGCCGCGCTCGTCGGCGTCGTGGTGAACCACGGGCTCGGCATCCTCGGCCTCGTGTGGCGCGCCGACATGACCCTCGGCCAGGCGACGCTCGCCGACCTCGTCTTCGTGCCGGGCGACGTCGTCAAGGCCCTGCTCGCCGCCGTCATCGCCGCCGCGGTGCACCGCGCCTTCCCCGCGCTGCTCCCCCGCCGGATCCCCCGCCGGCCCCAGGGCTGAGCGATTCCCGGCGCGGGATCCCCGCCCACCGTCCCACCGACCCCGTAGGATCGCCGAGTGATCGAGTTCCAGCACGCAGCCGTCGTCGTGCCCGCGACCGAGGGCGCCACGACGATCCTGCACCCCGCATCGCTCGCGCTCGCGGAGCACCGCATCTCGGTCATCGGCGCCAACGGCTCGGGCAAGTCGACGCTCGCCCGCCTCATCAACGGCGTGGTCGAGCCCTCCTCCGGCAGCGTCGCGATCACCGCGGATCGGGGCCGCCTCGACACGGTCGCGAACGGCGCGGCGGTGCGCCGCGAGGTGGGCTTCGTCTTCTCCAATCCCGACGCGCAGCTCATCATGCCGACCGCCGCCGAGGACGTGGCCCTCTCGCTGCGCCGCGCGCACCGCGACAAGCGGGAGCGCCGGCGGGCGGCGCTCGCGGCCCTCGACCGCTTCGGCCTCGGGGCGCTCGCCGAGCGCAGCGTGCACACCCTCTCGGGCGGCCAGAAGCAGATGCTCGCCATCGCGTCGGTGCTGGCGACCGACCCGGCGATCCTCGTCGCCGACGAGCCCACCACCCTGCTCGACCTGCGCAACGCCCGCATGATCGGCGATCTGCTGCTGTCGCTGCCGCAGCAGGTGGTGCTCGTCACCCACGACCTCGAACTGGCGGCGCGGGCCGACCGCACACTGGTCATCGACGCGGGACGCGTGGTCTTCGACGGCGCGCCCGCCGAGGCCGTAGCCCACTACCGGGCCCTGAGCGAGGCGCTGTCGTGACCGCGGTCTCACCGCTCGGCTCCTACCGCCCCGGACGCGGACCGCTGCACCGGCTGCGCCCGGGCGCCAAGCTGCTCGGGCTGTTCGGCTTCGCGATCGTGGTGGTGTGGACCTCGGGCGCCCTCATCACCGCGGTGTGGCTCGGGATCGCCATCGCCCTCGCGATCCTCGCCGGTCTGCGCGGGCGCGACCTCTGGCGGGTGGCCCGGCGCTTCGCGCTGGTGGCGATCCCGCTCTTCGCCTTCCAGGTCTGGCAGCAGGGGTGGGAGCGCGGCTTCGAGGTGGTCGGCGACCTCTTCGCGCTGATCCTCGCGGCGAGCGCCGTGACCGCCAGCACCGCCGTCGAGGACATGATCGACACGATCACCTGGGCGCTCGGCCCGTTGCGCGGCCTCGGCGTCAAGCCCGAGCGCGTGGCGCTCTCGTTCTCGCTCGTGATCCGCGCGATCCCGAGCATTCTCGGCATCGCCGGCGAGACCCGCGAGGCCGCCCGCGCCCGGGGACTCGAGCGCGACCCGCGAGCGCTGCTCGTGCCGTTCGTGCTGCGCACGGTGGCGCACGCGCAGACCACCGGCGAGGCGCTGGCCGCGCGGGGCATCGGCGAAGAGTAGGGGCGGCAGGCGCCCGCACGGCTGCCCGCATCCGCAGCGCGCTTCACCCCGGGCACGCCCCTCCCCGCGTGTGCCCCGTCCCGGCCGCGCCCCGCCCGCAGCGCGCCTTGCAGCGCGCCGCATGCCGAGCGCCCCGCCTGCAGCGCACCGCGCCCCGAACGTGCCCGGTCCGGGCGCACCTCGATACCCGGAGCGCACCTCGATCGATCTACTGTTCGCAAATCGCCCTTATTCGGGTCGCGAATGGGCGATTTGCGAACCCTATGTGGAACGAGCGGGAGTGAGGGCAGGGGGAAGGGGAGAGGGAGAGGGAGAGGGAGAGGGAGAGACAAGAGCACGAGCACGAGCGCCCCGTAGGCTAGAGGGCATGGCTCGAGACGACGCACCGCAGACCCCCGAGACCCACGCGACGCCGGAACGCCCCGAGAACGCCCACACGCCCGACGCACTCGAGACCCCCGCGACTCCCGAGCCCCCCGGCACCTCGGAGCACCCCGGAGCCTCGGAGCACCCCGAGCACCCGCGGATCCCCGACGATGTGCACGCCGACTACGCGAACGCGGGGGTGCGCGAGGCGCTCCGCGCTCTGCAGCAGACCCCCGACTACGAGCACCTCGCCGCGTTCCTCGGATCGCTGCGCGAGGGGTACCTGGTCGTCGACGTGACGGGGGCCCCGTCGAAGCGGAAGGGGCACCGCGTGCGCACGATCCGCTCCACGAAGGGTCAGCTCGTGCTGCCGCTCTTCACGTCGATGGACGAACTGCGCTCGGTCGTGCCGGCCGACCGCCGCGACCAGCTCAAGGGCGCGGTGATGCCGGCGCGGGAGGCGCTCGCGCTGATCGGCTCCGACCGCTTCGTGGCCGCGGAGTTCGACAAGGCCTCGGCCGCCCTCGTGGTGCTGCGCAAGTACATCTCGCTCGCGGCGGGCGAGGAGCCCATCACCGCGGAGTCGCTCGCAGCACTGCGCTAGCGGATCGCCCCGGGAGCACTGCGCGGGGCACTCGCCGCGCACCCGGATCGCGGTGGGCACTCACCGAGCACAGCACGGCGCCGCGAACCGCACCGCGCACGGGCACGCGAACCGCACCGCGAACCGCGCCGCACCGCACACGCGAACCGCACCGCACACGCGAACGGGGCCGGATCCCGAAGGACCCGGCCCCGCGCCAGATGCGTCCGCCGACTGCGCGGCGGCCGCGCCGGCGAGCGGCTACTCCGCCGTCTTGAGCGTGAACGCGCGCACCACCTGCACCGCGCCCATCACGACCATCGCGATGCCGAGCAGCAGCCACAGCGTGACGACGCCGAGCATCGGCGAGAACATGAGGCTGAGGCCGGCGATCACGCTGATGATGCCGTAGACGACGGTCCACACCTTGTTCTCGCTCTGCTTCACGACGGTGAACGCCATGATGCCCTCGAACAGCCACAGCACGCCGATGGTCACCGAGAGGAAGATCGCGAGCACCGCGGCGGCGGCGCCGAGGTTGACCATCATCACGACGCCGCCGATCACGTAGAGCAGGCCGAGCAGAATGTGCCCGATGCGGGCCCACCCGCCGAGCGAGCGGCTGAAGATCGAGGATCCGATGTACACGACGCCGACGACGAGCGCGTACGCGGCCATGACCGCGGCCACGATCTGCATCGCCACGGCACCCGACTTCGCGGGGAAGAACAGGATGAGCAGGCCGAGCACGACTGCGATGAGACCACCGACGCCGAGGGCGGTGCGCACGCCGTCGCCGGCGCGCTGCAACAGTTTGGTTTCGGGGGAAGTCATGAGAACTCCTTCACAGAGAACGGATCGCGCCGCGACTGCGGTGCATGACTTCATCATGGCCCATGCAGAGGCTTTGCACTATCCCGCGCACCGATGAGTGCGAAATCGTGTCCCATCGGGGAGAACGGGAGACCGAGAGCCCGGAGTGCCGGGTGCGGGATCGCCGCAGCCGGCGCTCCAGGCCGCACCCGTCGCCCCCGGCGCTCCAGGCCGCACCCGCCGCGCCGGCGCCGGCCGCCACGCGGTCCGCCTCAGCGCGTGTCCCCGTTGAAGGTCCACTGCTCGCGCGGCACCCCCTCCACGGTCACCCAGGTGTCGGGCCGCCGCCCGTCGGGCCCCGTGCAGTGCTCGGCCACGAGGGCGTCGATCGCGACGGCGAGGCGCCTCGCGAGCTCGGGGTCCTGCTGCAGGCGGTGCTCGAACATCTTCACGCTCACGAGCGGCACGTCGCCCCCCTCACGACCAGACCCGCGCCAGCCGGGCCCGGCGCTCGGCCCGCGCCTCGAGCGCCGCCTCCATCGTCACCGGCACGAAACGCACCCGGGTGCCCGGCGACATCCGGGCGAACAGGTCCATGTCGGCACTGATGACGGTGGCCGCCTGCGCGTATCCGCCGCCCGAGACGGCGTCGTAGTGCAGCACGATGGGCTGGGTGCCGCCCGGGATCTGGATCGAGCCCACCGGGTAGCCGGCATCGGTGATGTTCGAGGGGTCCTGGCCCGCGCCGAAGGGCTGCGGCTCGTCCTTCCACGGCGCGCCCGGGCCGTCGAAGCGCAGTCCCATCCGGTCGGCGACCGGTGTGAGCGTCCACTCCGCTTCCGTCAGGTTCCGCAGGCCCTCGTCGGTGAGCTTGTGGTCGTAGAGGCCCAGCATCACGCGCACCTCGACCTGCTGATCGTAGCTCGGCAGCAGGTCATCGGGAATCCGCTCGAGGCGCGGCAGCCTCTCCTCGCCCGGCGCGCCGACGAGCACGAGGTCGCCCGCGGCGAGCGCACGCCCCTCCACGCCGCCGATGCGGCCGATCGGGTAGGTCGAACGCGAGCCGAGCGCCACGGGCACGTCGATGCCGCCGGCGATGGCGATGAAGAACTTCGCGCCGCCCCGGATCACGCCGAACGACAGCTCGTCGCCCGCCCGCAGCTCGAGCCGGGTGTTCTGCGGCGCCGGTTCCCCGTTAACGAGCAGATCGACGGGTGCGCCCGTCACCGCGACGACCGCGTCGTCGCGGGTGGTCAGCTTCGGGCCGAGGTAGGTGCACTCCAGCACCGCATCGTCGGGGGTGTTGCCCACGAGGCGATTCGCGAGCGCGGCCGCGTACTGGTCCATCGCGCCGCCCTGCGGGATGCCGAAGCGGTAGTAGCCGAAGCGTCCGCGGTCCTGCACCGTGGTCGCGAGCCCGGGGGTGATGATCTCAAGCGGCATCGAGAGCCTCCAGAAGTGAGCGGTTGTGGCCCTCGAGGTCGGTCAGGGCCGCGGCGAGCGAGAAGGTGACGGGGGCCTGCCGATAGCGGTACGTCCCCGCCTCGACCTGCGCCTGGATCGCGCGGTACTCGGCCTCGTCGACCGGGCGGTACTTCACGATGTCGCCGGTGCGGAACAGTACCGAGAAGTCCTCGAAGTCGCCGAGCCGCTGCTCGGGATCGTAGATCGGCGCCGGCGCGATGCCGAGCATCTGGTATCCGCCCGCGCCGCGCACCGAGTAGTGCGCCGTGAAGCAGCCGCCGTGGCCGACGGTGAGCGGCGGGGTGTCGGTGCGCGGGCTCAGGTACTTCGGCACCTCGAGCTGCTCCTCCTGCGGGGCGAGCTGGAAGAGGAACGGAAGCCCCGCGACGAAGCCGACCATCGACACGATCCACGGGCGCTCGTGGTGGCGGCGGATGAACTCCTGCGCGTCGGCGAGCCCGTTGACCGCGGCGGCGTAGTCGAGATCGGTGCCGCTGGGATCCTGATGGTATCCCTCGCGGAAGCGCTCGCCGGTCTCGCGGGTGTACGGGTCGTCGTACCAGACCGGCACCTCGATGATGCGGGTCTCGAGCACGCCGCCCGAGACCCGCCGCACGTTCGCCTCGAGCTCCCGCACGATGCCCTCGAGCTCGGTGTGCGGCAGCTCGTCGGGGTCGAATCGGATGAGCAGCGAGGCGTTCGCCGGGCAGATGTCGATGATGCCCGGGAGGCCGCGCTGCTCGAGCCCGACCGCGATCGAGTTCGACACGAAGTTGGCCTCGAGCGACATGTCCGGGGCGATCTCCACCACGAGGAACTCGTCGCCGCCCCAGGTGTAGCGAGCGTGATCGGGCAGGGTCATGCTGATTCTCCCAACAGGCCGGGGACGGACTCGATGTAGGTCGTGTAGTGCTGCGCGGCGGCGAAGTCGTCGAGCGCGATCAGGCGGCGCATGAGCGGCACCGTGCTCTTGATGCCGGCGATCTCGACCTCGTCGAGCGCGCGGGCCGCCCGGGCGAGCGCCCGCTCGCGGTCGATGTCCCACACGATCAGCTTGCCGAGCAACGAGTCGTAGAACGGCATCACCGTCTGCCCCGCCGAGAAGCCGAAGTCGGCGCGCACCCCGGGCCCGCCCGAGAGCTCGAGGGCGTCGATGCGCCCCGGGCTCGGCATGAAGCGGTTGTCGGGATCCTCGGCGTTGATGCGGAACTCGAAGGCGTGGCCCTCGAAGTCGATGTCCTCCTGCGTGTAGCCGAGCTTCTCGCCCGCGGCGACGCGCAGCTGCTCGCGCACGAGATCGATCCCGGTGATGGCCTCGCTGATCGGGTGCTCCACCTGCAGGCGCGTGTTCATCTCGATGAAGGCGATCTCCTGCCGATCGGGATCGTAGAGGAACTCGACGGTGCCCGCGCCCGAGTAGTTCGACTGACGGGCCAGCTCGACCGAGGTGTCCCGCATGCGCTGGCGCAGTTCCTCGGGAAGCCCGGGAGCCGGGGCCTCCTCGATGACCTTCTGCTGGCGGCGCTGCATCGAGCAGTCCCGGTCCCCCAGGTGCACCCAGGTCTCGCCGTCGCCGAGCACCTGCACCTCGACGTGGCGGGCGCGGGTGACGAAGCGCTCGAAGTAGACCTCGTTGGAGTTGAATGCGGCGAGCGCCTCGGCCCGCGCGACCTCGACCGTGCTGCGCACCTCCTCGCGAGAGTCGATGCGCCGGATTCCGCGGCCCCCTCCGCCGGCGGAGGCCTTGACCACGAGCGGGTATCCGATCCCGTCGGCGATGGTCTCGATGTCGCTCTCGACGTCGAGCACCCCCTCGGTTCCGGCGAGCACGGGGACCCCGGCGTCGATCGCGGCCCGGCGGGCGCGCGACTTGTCGCCCATGAGCAGGATGGTGTCGGGATCGGGCCCCACCCAGGTGAGCCCGGCGTCGATCACCTTGCGGGCGAAGTCGGCGTTCTCCGAGAGGAAGCCGTACCCGGGGTGGATCGCGTCGGCACCGGTCTGCGCGGCGGCCCCGAGGACGGCGTCGTGATTGAGGTAGCTCAGCCCCGCCGGAGCCGGTCCGACGACGACCGACTCGTCGGCGAGTCGCTCGGCGTTCGATCCGCGGTCGGCCTCGCTCACCACCGCGACGGTGGCGATGCCCATCTCGCGCGCAGCCCGGATGACTCGTACGGCGATCTCGCCCCGGTTGGCGATCAGCAGTTTCTTCAAAATGGCGCTCCTTCGAGCCTGGAAGTGACGGGAGGGTGATGCTCGGGTCTATGCGATGGTGGCGATCACGTCGCCGGGGCCGACCATGCCGTTGTCCTCGACGTCGAAGGACTCGATGACGCCCGCGGTCTCGCTCCGCACCTCGGTGAACTGCTTCATAATCTCGATGACCCCGATGGTCTGGCCGGCCTCGACGGAGTCGCCGACCTCGACGAAGGGGGCCTTGTCGGGGGCGGGACGACGGTAGAAGATGCCCGGGATCGGCGCGATGACCTGTGTGCTCATGTGTGTTCTGCTCTCCAGCTTGTCGGGGAAGGAAGGGTGGGGACGGTTCGGGGAATGGCGATGCGGTGTCGCGGATCGCCTACGCGTCGACGACCGCGCGCACCGCGGCGGCGACCTCGGCGGCGTTGGGGGTGTCGGAGTGCACGCAGATGCTGCCGAACTCGATCGGCAGCTCCGTGCCCGCAGTGGTGACGATGACGCCGTCCGCGAGGGCGCGCCGCGCGGTCTCAGCGGCGCGCAGCGGGTCGGTGGCGTGGGGCTGGCGCAGGATGACGAGGCCGCCCTCGGCGTTGTAGTCGAGATCGACGTAGAGCTCGCCGACGAACTCCACGCCCGCGCGGGCCGCGACGCGCTGATGCGCGGATCCGGCGATGCCGAAGACCGGCACGTCGTAGTCCTGCGCCACGCGCACCGCACCGGCCATGAGCTCCTCGTCGCGGGCGAGCATGCCGTAGAGGGAGCCGTGCGGTTTGATGTGGTTGAGCGGCATGCCGTACTTGCGCAGGAACCCGCTGAGGGCGCCGACCTGGTAGCGGATGAGATCCTCGACCTCCTGGGGCGTGAGCTTCATCTCGCGGCGGCCGAATCCGACGAGGTCGGGCAGGCCGGGGTGCGCCCCGACGCGCACGCCGCGCTCCTGCGCGAGCGCCACGGTGGCCTCCATCGCGCCCGGATCGCCGGAGTGGAACCCGCAGGCGACGTTGGCGACGTCGATGATCCCCATGAGCGCCGGATCGTTGCCGAAGGTGTGAAGACCGAAGGCCTCTCCCATGTCGGAGTTCACTGAGATCGCATCACCGCGTCGTGCTGTCATGGCCTCAAAGCTACGTGGAAGGCGCCGGAGAGCGTTACTATGCAAACGCAAGAATCTTCAGCCTGAAATTGTGCACTCGCGAAGGAGCATCGCATGCGCGTCACCGATCTGCTGACCGAGCACTCCCTCCAGCTCCGCCTGGAGACGCCGACCGGCCCCAAGCGGCTCGATCAGGAGATCGTGCGCTGCGCCCCGACCGAGCATCTCGATCCGACGCCGTTCCTCGACGCGAACGTGCTGCTGCTCACCTCGGGGATCGGCATGAACTTCACCGAGCAGAGCATCTGGGACGGCTACGTCGAGCGCCTCGCCCGGGTCCCCGTGTCCGCGCTGGCGTTCGCGGTGGGCACGGCCCACGCCACGCTGCCCAAGGGCCTCATCGCCGCGTGCACGAGCCACGACGTGCCGCTGCTCGAGGTGCCGACCACCGTGCCGCTGCTCAAGATCGACCACCACGTGGAGAACATGCTGCAGGCCGAGCGGATCGAGCTGCTCAACCGAGGTTGGCGGCTCGCCGACGAGTGCGCCCGGCTCGCGAGCCGCGGCGCCGACGTCTCGACGCTGCTCGCCACCGTCTACGCGGCGCTCGAGGTGCCCATCGCGGTCTACGACGCATTCGACTCGCTCATCGCCCAGTACCCCGAGACCGTGACGTGGCGCACCGGCCCGGCCCGCACCGACCAGCCGGACGTGCTGAACGTGACGCTGCCGATGGGCCTGAGCAACCCGTGCCAGCTGGCGGTGCGGCTGCACCGCTCCGCGGGCGAGGTGGAGTCGCTGCTGGCGCCGGTCACCTCGATCCTCGCGCTGCACCTCAACCGCTCCGTCACGGTCGATGCGAGCAAGCACCAGGACATGCTGCGGTTCGTCAACCGCTGCGTCGCGTGGTCGGAATCGACGCGCAGCGACGTCGCCAACGCCTTCCACGAGCTCGGCCTCAGCCGCCGCGCCGAGACGGCCCTCGTCGTCGCGGACATGAGCGGCGAGCACGCGGCCGCCGCTTGGAAACTGCGCGTCGCCCTGCACGACGCCTTCCACGACGTGCGCGTCTCCGAACTCGATGAGCGTCTGATCGCGCTGGCCCAGTTCCCGCGCGAGGGGTTCCCGGAGGCGTCGGCCCAGCTGCTGGGGATCCGGCCCGATCTGCCGCTCGTCTTCCGCGGTCCCACGCACACGATCGACGAGCTGCGCATCGCGCTCGTGCACGCGCTGGACCTCGTGCGGCACACGTCCGCGCCCGTCGTCGCCCCGTCGCTCGGTCTGAGCGCGGTCGTCGCCGCGGCCGCCGGACGCGGCGCGCGCGAGTCGGCGGAGCGCTTCCTCGCCCCGCTCATCGCGCACGACGAGCAGCGCAGCACCGAGCTGCTGCCCACGCTGCGCGCCTGGCTGCGCAACGACGCGCAGCCGTCGCGCACGTGCGAGGAGCTGTTCATCCATCGCAACTCGCTCAGCTACCGGCTGCGCCGCATCGAGCAGATCCTCGGCCTCTCCCTCGACGCCCTCGACGGCAAGGCGACCTGCCTCATGGCGCTGCGTCTCGTGGAGCTCGAGCCGTACTGACCGCGGGCGGCGCAGCCCCGCGGCTGCGCCGACGGCCGCCGCCGGTTGAGCGAGCGCAGCGAGTCGGAACCGATACTTCGACGATCTCGACTCGCTGCGCTCGCGCGATCAGCGGAAAGGGGCTGCCCTTCCCGGCGCTACCGCTCCGCTCCGACCACCTTGATGAGGCCCGTGCGGCTGGCCGGGTGCGCGCGCCACAGGATCGCGTAGATGACCCCCGCGGAGAGCGCGGTGAGGATCGGCCCCCACGTGGCGCCGACGCCCGCGAGCTCGGGATTGATCGAGCCGAGCTGCAGCATCAGGATGCCGATCACGGTGGCGACGACCCACGCGATGAGGCCGTTGCTGTTGAACGCCCGGTAGTGCTTGTCCCCGATCGCCGCGTGCTCCTGGTTGCGGCCCCGGTCGAGCAGCACGTGGGTGAGCGCGATGGCCACCCAGGCGGTGACGAGCACCCCCTGCCAGGCGAGCGCCAGGAGCAGGTACTGCACGATGGGCAGCAGCATCAGCAGGAAGATGATCAGCGACGAGATCAGCACCCACGCGATGTTCGGCATGCGCAGCCGGAGCACCCGCTCGCCGAAGGACTTCAGGTTGGCCGCGCCGAGGTAGTAGTTCGCCGTGTTGATGCGGGTCTGCGACGCGATGATGACGATCAGGCCGAGGATCCCCATGAGGTTGACGATGCCGCCGGCGAGGCCGGTCTCCGAGACCTCGAGGCCCGGGATCGTGAAGGTGAGGAAGATGCCGACGAACGCCGCGAAGCCGTAGGCGAGCACGTAGAAGACCGGGCCGAAGGTGAAGCTCTGGTGGAACTTCACGTCCTTGCGCTTGCCGAGCGCCGCGTAGTCCATCGTGAACATCATCATGATCCAGATGCCCATGTACCCGGCGAAGGTCGCGAGCCAGCCCGGGCCGCCGAGCGCGAACGGCAGCTCGACCGCCGGCGCGTGGGTGAGCCAGGCGTCACTGAAGCCGTAGACCGCACCGGCCCAGAGCACCGCCGCGATCAGGCCGAAGAAGTAGAGCGGCATGAGCCAGCCGTTGAGCTTGTCGAGGAAGCGGCGCACGCCGCCGATGATGAGCGGCGTCGAGTAGACCACCACCACGAGGCTCCACATCCACATCTCGCCGCCGAAGGCCGCCATGAAGGCGTAGGCGACGATCGAGCCCTCGAACACCGCGTAGTAGATCGCGACGAGGGCGAAGATGATCGTGGCGATCGAGGATCCCGCGGTCCCGAGAATCGTGCGCGAGAACTGGGCGACGGTCGTGCGGTTGTTGATCGCGTACTTCGAGAGCACGGCGTTGATGGCGCCGTAGCAGATGATGGTCAGCACGATGCCGATGATCGCGTTGACCGTGCCGTAGGCCACGGCCATGGCCGCCCCGATGTAGACGAAGAAGAACGCGCTCGCGACGCCGTACCACGCCAGTGCGAGCGATCCTCGTTTCATCTGGTCGTCGTCATCGCCCTGGCGGGCGAGTGCATCGGTCGCTTCGACGTCGTCGTTGCTCCCGGTGAGATTGAGGGTCACGATTCATACCTCCGTTGGTATTTCGAGAACTGCACGACGACGCGACCGCGCAGCGATGCGCGGAGCGAGGCGGCAGTCATGGGGGGGATTCGCTTCGGCGGGGGCCGGGCGATGCCGGGCCGGTGCGCCGTGTGCAGCGCACTGACAATTCATTCTGATGAGGGGTGCGGCTGAAGAGTACTGTGCATGAGCCGGAAAACCAGCTGACTTCTCTGTCGTCTGCATAAAGCCCGCGCGAGGAGGATCTTCTCGCCGCTCCGCCGTGCGGCGGAGGGGTGCGCGGCCCGGAGGGGTCGCGACCGGGACCGGGGCGGGCGGCCTGTCGCCCGCCCCGGTGGATCGGGTGCTCGCGCACCCGACGGGCGATCGGAGCGTCAGCTCCAGTGCTTCGCCGAGCGGCGCAGCATCTGCTCCCGGTGCTGGCGAGTGGTCTCCTCGAAGAGCTCGCCGGTGCCCCAGTCGAGGATGACCCCGTGCCTGCGGATGACGTCGAGCAGGTCGATCTCGCCGGCGCGGTACTTCGCGGCGATCTCCGCGGGATCGGTCTCGAGCCAGGCCGCGCGATGCTCGCGGATCCAGGCGCGCCGGGCCGCGGTCGCCTCGCGATCGACCTCGTACCGGTCGAGCTCGGGGTCGATCGGCGTGATCACCACGCCGTAGTCCGCAGCGGCGCGCTCGAGCGAGACGTACTCGTCGATGACGTCCTCGAGCACCTCCTCCGGGGTGCGCTGGAGCGGATCGCCGAACCCGCCGCCGCCCGCGGAGGGGCGGTAGAAGGTGTCGCCGGGCTGTACGGGGACGGAGGAGAAGATCGAGCCGAGGAACTGCTCGTTCTCGGTGTCGCGGTTGAGCCAGACGCCGTGCGGGATCGATGGCAGGCCGCCCTCGATGCCCCAGGTGATGGAGCGGGCGCGGTCGCAGCAGTAGCTCATCACCGAGGCGTCGGCGTCGGTGAGCGTGCCGCCCTTCTCCACGCCGCAGCCGCCGCGGAACCGCCCCGGCCCGCCGGAGTCGGTGCCGATCCGGTGCATCGTCGTGAGCACCGGGGTGAGCCGCTCCTGACCCTCGCAGGCCTGCACCGCGAGGCCGACCCCGAACACGGGTGCGGTGGCGCTCGAGCCGTCCTTCGACGAGCGGCCGCCCCAGCCGCCGGCCATCCAGTCGTACCACATGAAGTACGGCTTGCTCTCGCTGCGGGCGTCCCGGCCGCCGACCAGCAGGTACTCGAGGTTGAAGGCGCAGGCCATCGCCCGCTCGGGCATGAGCTGCGACCAGATCTCGAAGATGCCGTTCATGAGCTTCTCGTAGGGACCCGAGCAGAAGCCGGTGACCGCGTACGGCCAGCCCGCGTTGACGACCGTGCCCTCGGGACCGATGTCGGCGGTGACGGCGGCGTAGAAGCCCGAGTTGAGCGGCACATCGGGGAAGAACGTCTTCGTGCCGGCGTAGATCGCCGAGAAGGTGGTGCCGTAGCCCGAGTTGAGGAACGTGTCGACCACGTCGGCGCTGCCCTCGAGGTTGTAGTGGATCCCCTCGCCGTCGAGCGTCATCCGGATCCTGATCGGCACGAGCCCCTCGGACTTGCCGGGATCGAGGTCGAGGTAGTCGACCGTCTCCCACGTGCCCTGCGGCAACTCGGCGAGGCGGCGGCGCACCGTGCGCTCGACGTAGTCCTGCGTCTCCTGCATGGCGAGCTCGACGGTGTCGGTGCCGTAGCGGTCGACCAGGCGCAGCACCTCCCGCTCGCACACCGCGGTCGCCTCGGACTGCGCGTGCAGATCGCCGAGCGCCTGCTCGGGGGCGCGGGTGTTGGCGACGAGCAGTTGCGCGACGTCGTGCAGGAAGACGCCCTTCGACCACACGCGGATCGGCGTGATCCGCAGGCCCTCGCCGAAGTGCTCCGATGCGGACACGTCGAACGAGCCGGGCACCTTGCCGCCGATGTCGGCCCAGTGGCCCTTGTTCTGCGCGAAGGCGATGATGCGGCCCTCCGAGAAGATCGGCCGCACGAAGGAGACGTCGTTGAAGTGCGTGCCGCCGCGGTACGGGTCGTTGATGGCGAACACGTCGCCCGGGTTGATGTCGTCCTCGAACTGCTCGATCACGGCCTTCGCCTGGAAGTGCAGCGTGCCGACGTGCACGGCGATGTCGCCCGATCCCTGCATCACGGTGTTGCCCGAGGCGTCGCAGAGCGCCGAGGAGAAATCGCGGGAGTAGATGACGAAGGAGTAGCAGGTGCGCAGGATCTGCTCGCTCATCAGGTCGACGCTGGTGGCGAATGCGTTCTTGAGCACCTCGAACGTCACCGGGTCGAGCGCGGTCTGCCGCGCGGCGTCGCGGGTCAGCGTGGTGGTGTCACTCATCAGTGGATCTCCTCGAGGTGGATGCGGATGTTGAGCCATTCGTCGATCTCGGCGCGGGTGAACGGGGGCACCACCGTGGTCGAATCGAGCTGGTTGATGATGGCCGGGCCGCTGAACTCGGTACCGGCGGCGAGGGTGTCGCGGTCGTAGACCGGGGTGTCGAGCCAGCCGGTCACCCCGAAGTAGACCGGGCGGCGCTCGGCGGGGGCGCCGGGGCTCTGCCGCACGGGCTCGGCCGGGCGGAACGAGGGCTTCGGGATCTTGCCGACCGCCGCGAGGTGCAGCTGGTAGACCTCGACGGGGGCGTCGTCCTGCCGGAACGCGAACTCGCGCTCGTACTGCTCGTGGAAGGTGCGCACGGCCTGCGCGAGCGCTCCGGGCCCCGACCCCATCGGCACCTGCAGCGAGCGCCACTGCCCCTGGTAGCGCATGGAGATCTTGCGCTGCAGCATCGCGTTCTCCTCGGAGACGCCCTCGTGGCGCAGCCGCGCCGAGGCCTCGGTCTCGAGCGTCACGAACGCCTGCTCGATGCCCTCCTCATCGGCGCCCGATGCGAGGCCGGTGTACATCTGCGCGAAGTCGTGCTGGATGTCGACGAGCAGGCACCCCATCGCCGAGGTGACCCCGGGGTTCGGCGGCACGACCACCGTGGGGATGCCGAGCTCGCGAGCCACATCGGCGCCGTGGAGGGCGCCGGCGCCGCCGAAGGCGAGCAGCGCGAAGTCGCGCGGATCGTAGCCGCGGCGGATCGACACCAGCCGCACGGCGTCGGCCATGTTGGCGTTGGCGACCGCGACGATGGCCTGGGCCGCCTCTTCGAGTCCCATTCCGAGCGGCTCCGCGATGACCCGACGGATGGCCTGCTCGGAGAGCGACCGGTCGAGCTGCTTCACGCCGCCCGCGAGCGAGGTGCCGAGGCGCCCGAGCACGACGTTCGCGTCGGTGTTGGTGGGCTCGTCCCCGCCGGTGCCGTAGCAGGCGGGTCCGGGGTCGGCTCCGGCCGACTGGGGGCCGTTGCGCAGCGATCCCGCGATGTCGATGTGGGCGAGCGACCCGCCGCCCGCACCGATCGTGAGCACCTCGATCGAGGGGAAGATGATGGGGTGGCCGTATTCGACCTGCCACTCCTGCGAGACGCGCAGCTCCCCGTCCGCCACGAGCGAGATGTCGGTCGAGGTGCCTCCCATGTCGAGGCTCACGGCGTTCTCGTACCCGCACTGCTGCGCGATGTGCTTCGCCGAGATCGCTCCCGCCGCGATGCCGGAGGCGGCGAGGCGCACCGGGAACTTCTCGACGAGGCGCGGCGTCATCGATCCGCCGCCCGAGTGGAGCAGCAGCAGATCGCCCTGATAACCGCCCTCGCGCAGACGGCCGGCGAGCCGGTTGACGTAGCCGGAGACGAGCGGCGCGAGCACGGCGTTGGCGACGGCCGTGTTGAAGCGCGGATACTCGAAGATCTCGGGCAGCACCTCCGCCGAGGTCGAGACGGTGGCATCGGGGATCACCTCCTCGAGGATCTCCCGCATGCGGGTCTCGTGCGCGGCGTTGGCGTAGGAGTTGAGGAAGCAGACGGCGATCGTCTTCACGCCCCGGCGCTTCAGCAGCTCGGCGATGCCGCGCGCCTCGTCCTCGTCGAGCGGCGTGATCGTCTTGCCGTCGTAGTCGACGCGCTCGGAGACCTCGAACCGGTCGCGGCGGCGGATGTAGGGCGCCGACACGTCGTTGTAGGCGTCCCACAGGTCGTCCTTCGTGCCGTCGCGGATCTCGAGGACGTCGCGGAATCCGCGGGTGGTCACCAGCGCCGCGGCGGGGAAGTTGCGCGTGATGAGCGCGTTGGTGGCGACGGTCGTGCCGTGGGAGAACAGCGCCACCTCGCCGAGGTCGATCTCACCGCGCTCCACGCCGTTCATCACCGCGATCATCGGATCGCTGGGGGTGGACGGGACTTTGGTCACCCGCATCTGCTGGGTGTCGTCGTCGAAGATGCAGACGTCTGTGAACGTCCCTCCGACGTCGACCGCGACACGAACACTGCTCATGGGCTCCTCCTGGAGTTCGTCGTTGAGTTCCGGATGCCTTCCAGATTCGCCCTCCGCCCCAGCACGGTCACTAGAGAATACGAAGCTTTCCGCAACTCCCATTGTAGAATCTCCAAAAACGGGACGGTATCCGGCTTCGAAACCTCCCGTTCGCACAAGCAGAGGAGGCTCGTGACCGCTCAGCCCGACACGCTCTCGGAGGTCGAGCGCCTGCGCACCACCCTCGACATCACGAATGCGCTGCTCTCCGCCGTGTCCTCCCCCGACCCCGTGCACGCGCTGGCCTCCCGCCTGAGCACCATCTGCCGGGGCACCGCGATCATCTACGACTTCGAGGGATCGATGGTCGCGAGCGTCGGCGAGGCCCCCGCGCAGCTCATCTGGAACGAGGTCGCCGCCACCCACCGCCGCGAGCTCGCGATCCCGATCGGGCGGTGGCACGTGCGCACCCGCCGCGTGTCGCTGCGCGACGGCATCCACGTCATCGCCCTCGCCAGCCGCGGCTCGGAGACCCTGGACCAGATCGGCGAGCTCCTGCTCGACACCGCCGAGCGCCTGCTCGGCGCCGTGCACGGCATCCAGTACGGGGCGACTCAGCGAGATCGGCGCGACAACGAGCAGCTCATCGCCTCGCTGCACGACGGCATCCTGCCCGCCCGCGAGCACCGCTTCTGGAGCCAGCTCGCGCAGTTCCGCTTCCCCGCCTACGCGCCCGTGCGCGCACTCGAACTCGCGCCGGCGGACGGCTCCTCGGCGAGCGAGGCGCACCTGACGCAGCTGATCGGCCGCGCCCGCTCGGACGACCTGCCGTTCCTCACCATGCTGCGGCGCGTCGACATGGACTCGCCATCGACCATCGCGGCGATCGTGCCGGACTCGCCGGCGAGCGAGCAGTGGATCGGCGCCGCATCGCAGCACTTCCTCGTCGGGGCGTCCGCCCCGTTCTCCGCCCTGTCCCAGGTCCCCGGCTGCGTGCGCGAGGCCGAGACGGGGCTCGGCATCGCGCGGCAGTGGGCCTCCGCCTCCGAGTCGCCCGAGACGCTGGGACCGGTGCTGATCGATCGCATCGATCTCACGACCTGGCTGCTGTCGCACGTCGACCCCCGCCAGCTCGAGGAGCGGATCGCCCGCACGCTCGCGCCCCTCGGCTCCCGGCAGCTGCGCGACACCCTCACCACCTACCTCGCCGCCGAGCAGAACATCGCCCGCACCGCGGACACCCTCTTCGTGCACCCCAACACCGTGCGGTACCGCCTCGGCCGCATCGAGGAGGCGATCGGGCGGCCCATCGCCTCCGCGCTCGCGCTGACGAACCTGGCGCTCGCGCTCCACCCGGAGCTGATCGGCCGCACCGCGGAACTGCAGCGGGAGTCCGAGGAGCCGGCCGCCCCGTAAGCTGAGGATCGACATCCGCACACGCGGCAACGCAACGTCGAGGAGGATCATGAGCACCGGATCGCACGGAGACATTCAGCTCGAGAACGAGCACTTCCGCGTCACGCGGTGGACCATCCAGCCGGGCGGGGTGATCCCGATGCACCGGCACGAGCACGAGTACGTGGTGGTGCCGCTCGTCACCGACACCATGCACGTGACGAACGCCGACGGCGGCGAGATCGTGGCCGAGCTCACCGCCGGGCAGAGCTACACCCGGCCCGCGGGGTCGGAGCATCAGGTGGAGAACCGCACCTCCGCGGACCCCATCGTCTTCGTCGAGGTGGAGCGGCTCGCATGACCGGCGTCACCGCGGGTGCGGACGGGGCCGGAATCGCGGGCGACGGCGTCGCGGTGCGGTTCGCGGCCGCGGGCGATCGCGAGGCCTGGGGATCGCTCTACCGCGGGTACCGCGACTTCTACGAGAAGCCGCACGATCCCGCGGTCTACGACACGGTGTGGGCCTGGCTCATGGATCCCACGCACGAGAGCCGCTGCCTCATCGCGGAGGTCGACGGGGCGCCCGTGGGGATCGGGCACTTCCGCCGCTTCGCACGGCCCATCGACGGCGGGCACGGCCTCTACCTCGACGACCTCTTCACGGCGCCCGAAGCGCGCGGCACGGGCGCCGCCTCCGCGATCCTGCACCGCCTCGCGGAGATCGCGCGCGACGAGGGCGCGGCGCTCGTGCGCTGGATCACCGCGGAGAGCAACACGACCGCCCGCGGCCTGTACGACCGCCTCGCCGCGCAGACCCCCTGGGTGACCTACGATCTGCAGCCGGCGGAGTAGACCGGGGGCCTGAGCCCGGACCCGGATTCCGGCGTCGCCCGATCAGCGGGACGGACGGCGCCCCGCCTCGTCATCCCGTGCGAAGAGAGCGCAGCGCACGCAGGATGACGAGGTGGGGCCGTCAGCCACGGGTGCTCACCCGCGCAGGCGCTCGGTGCCGCCGGTGGCCTCCGTGCGGCCGTGCACGACGGGCCGGCCCGCCCCGTCGACGGCCACGAACACGATGCTCTCGAGGGTCAGCACCTCCTGCCCGGTGACCGCGTTCTCGACGCGGCACGCGAGTGTGATCGAGGTGCGTCCGAAGCCGGCCACGCGGTACTCGAGTTCGAGCAGATCGCCGCGATCGGCGCGCGCGGCGAAGTCGATCTCGGACATGTGCCGCGTCACCACGTCGATCGTGCCGAGCTGCGTCACGGCGACGATCGCGGCCTCCTCGTCGACCCACTGCAGCAGACGCCCGCCGAAGAGCGCCCCGTGCTGGTTGAGATCCTCGGGCTTGACCCACTTGCGCACGATGTGACGGTAGTCGCTCATGCCCGCAAGCCTACGCGGCGGCGCGGGAGATCACGCGCGCGGGAACACCGACGGGAACAGCTCCTCCTCGCTCGAGCCAGCGGGTCCGGCGAGCGCGTCGCGCTCGGGATAGGCGGCGCGCAGCTTCTCGAAGATGCGCTGGCCCTCCGCCCGCAGCGCTCCCGCGTCGACGCCGGGGACCTCCCCGCCCCGCATCAGCGTGCGCCCCCCGACCATGCTGAAGTGCGCGTCGCGGCCCGTGCCGGCGAGCGTCAGCGTGCGCACCGGATCGTCGATCGCCCCCATGCGCAGATCCGCCAGCGAGAACGCCACGAGGTCGGCCGAGGCGCCGGGAGCGATGCGGCCGAGGTCCGGGCGCCGCAGCGCCCGCGCACCGCCCAGCGTCGCCGCCTCCACGTACTCGGCCAGCAGGCCGCGCCCGAGGTCGCCGTGCTGCGCCTTCGAGAGCTGCACCCCCGTGTCGATCGCGCGGACGAGGTCGGGCGGGAACGAATCGGTGCCGAGCGCCACGTTCACGCCGGCCTCGAGGTACTGCGAGAGCCGCTCGAGCCAGAAGGCGTAGCGGCTGTTGGTGAGCGGGCAGTGCGCGATGCTGACGCCGGCTGCGGCGAGCCGGGCGAGGTCGCCGCGATCCTCGCCGTGCACGTCGGGGTGCACGTCGAGGTAGACGCCGTGCGCGAGGATCAGCCGCCCGGTCAGCAGGCCGCTGCGCTCGAGCAGGCCGAGCGGGGTCGTGCCGCGCTGCCGCTCCAGGACGCCGATCTCGGAGTCGAGCCCCTGCGTGGCGTGCGCGCGCACCAGCACGTCGCGCTCCGCGGATACCCGCCCCGTCTCGGCGAGGATCGCGTCGCTCACGGTCTCCACGCGGCACGGCACGAGCACACCCGTGAGGAGCGGGTCGCCGAGCTCGGCGACCGTGTCGAGGAAGCGCACGGCGTCGGCGAACGCCGCCTCGCCCCTCACCTCGTCCCAGTGGATTCCGCGGGAGCCGTCGGCACGGGTCACGTGCACGCCCGAGCGGTAGGAGGGGCCGAGGAAGGCGCGGATCCCGAGCTCGCTCGCCGTGCGGGCCGTGTCGAGCAGGTCGTCGTGGGTCTCGGCCCACGCACCGTGGATCTCGGTCGAGATCGGCATCGCGGTGGTGATGCCGTGCAGGATCAGCTGCACGAGCCCGTACCGCCGCAGCGTGCTGCGCTCCGCCGGCGTCAGCACCTCGCGCGGGGCGCGGGCGTACACCTCGGACCACTCCAGGCGCGCCTCGTGCTCCGGCGCCCACCACGAGTCGAGCAGCAGGTGGTCGATGTCGACGAGCCCCTCGAGATCGATGAGCCCGGGCATGAGCAGGCTCTCGCCCAGGTCGATCGTCTCGTCGGCGGTCGTCGCGAGCGCGGCGCCCGCGGCCCCGTCCGCCACCGCCTCGATGCGCTCGCCGTGCACGAGGACCGTCGCGTCGCGCAGCTCGACGAATCCGGCCCCGCCCGCGCGGTCCTCGTCGAACGCGATGACGAAGGCGGAGCGGATGGCGACGGTCCGGATCCTGCGACTCGCTCCGCTCGGGCGGGCCGACGGAGAGAGGCCTTCGCCCGCGCGGGATGATCCCTCGCTCACGATGCGAGCTTCTCCCGCCGCACCGGCTTCCAGCCCGGCCCGGGCACCGCCGCGCGCAGCGCCCGCGTGTACGGGTGCGTCGGATCGGCGAGCAGCTCGGCGGTGACGCCCGCGTCGACCACCCGGCCGTTCTCCATCACGATCATCCGGTCCGAGATCTGGTTGACCACCGCGAGATCGTGCGAGATGAACAGGTAGCTCACGCGCCGCTGGGCCTTGATGTCGGCGAGCAGGTTGAGGATCTGCGCCTGGATCGACACGTCGAGCGCGGCCACGGCCTCGTCGAGCACGATCACACTCGGATCGGCGGCGAGCGCGCGGGCGATCGCGACGCGCTGCCGCTGCCCGCCCGAGAGCTCGCGCGGATAGCGGTCGAAGAAGCGCTCGGTCAGGCCGACGGAGTCGAGGATCTCCTGCGCCTGCCGACGCAGCTCGCGCGGGGAGCCGGCACCCGCGGGCGCGTGCAGCCGCAGATTGGAGAGGATCACGTCGCCGACCCGCTGCCGTCCGTTGAGGGACGAGTACGGATCCTGGAACACGTACTGCACCTCGCGCGCCCGGCGCCGTCGGTCCCGCAGGTGGGTGGGGGGCGCGGAGCGATCCTCGCCCCCCACGGTCACCGTGCCGGAGGTCACCCGCTCCAGGCCCACGATCATGCGGGCCACCGTGGTCTTGCCCGACCCCGACTCCCCCACGATCGCGAGGCACTCGTCGGGGAGGAGGTCGAAGGAGACCCCGTCGACCGCGACGACGTCGTGCCCCTTCGTGCCGCGCGCGGCGGGGAACACCTTGCGCAGATCCGTCACGCTGATGAGCGGCTCGCCGCCCGTGGTCCGAGCGGTCATCCCGCGGCCCTCGCCTTCAGTTCTTCGTGCAGTTCCAGGTTGTACTCGAGCACCGGCAGGCGGTCCAGCCGCTGGTCGATGCTCGGCCGGGCTCCCAGGAGCTCGATCGTGTAGGGGTGGGTGGGCGCCTCGTACACGTGCGCACCCTGCTCCACGATCTCGCCCGCGTACATGACCGCGAGGCGGTCGCAGCAGGCGTTCGCGAGCTCGAGATCGTGCGTGATGAACAGCAGAGACAACCCGCGCGCCCTGCGCTGCTCGTCGAGGATCGCCATCACGTCCGACTGCGCGGTGACGTCGAGCGCGGTGGTCGGCTCGTCGGCGAGGATCAGCTTCGGCTCGGCCAGCAGCACGCTCGCGATCATGACGCGCTGCAGCAGACCGCCCGAGAGCTCGTGCGGGTACTGCCGCAGGCGGCTCTCGGGGTTGCGCACGCCGACCTCGTCGAGGAGTTGCACAGCGCGTCGCTCGGCCTCGTCGAGCTTCACCCCGCGGTCGCGCACGAGCGCCTCGGTGAGGAAGTCGCCCACCGTGTGCACGGGGTTCACGTGCGCCCGCGGATCCTGGAAGATCATGCCGACGTCGGTGGCCCGGTACCGGCGCAGGCGCTCGCGGTTCATGCCGAGCACGGACTCCCCGTCGAAGCGGATGTCGCCCCGCACCTGGAATCCCCTGGCCAGCATCCGCATCACCGCGCGGGTGGTGAGCGACTTGCCCGAGCCGGACTCGCCGACGAGGCCGAGCGCCTCGCCCCGGTCGAGGGTCAGGCTCACCCCGTTCAGCAGGTCGAGCCGGCGGTACTTGGTGACGAGGCTGGCGTGCAGATCCTCGATCTCGAGCAGCGGCTCGCTCATCGGATGCTCCTTGCGTTCGAGGTGAGGCGGTCGCCGATCACCGTGATGCTCCAGACGATCAGCACGATCGCGAGGCCGGCGCTGACCGCCTCGGCGGGCTGCCCGCGCAGCACGGAGTCGAAGCCGCTCTTCACCATGAGGCCGAGATCGGCGGTCGGCGGCTGCACGCCGAGGCCCAGGAAGGACACGGCGGCCAGGTCGACGACGGCGAAGCCGAGCGACGAGACGGCCTGGGCCGTGACGATGGGCTGCACGTTCGGCAGGATCTGCCGGAGGCTGATGCCGAAGCCGGACTGGCCCTGCAGCCAGGCGGCCTGCACGTACGGCATGTTCCGCTCGCGCAGCGCGGCGCCGCGCACCACGCGGGCCACGTAGGGGATGTAGCCGATGGAGAGGCCGGCGACCACCGTCATGAGGTTCGGGCCGAAGATCGCGACGGCGATGAGGCCGAAGACGATGCCGGGCACCGAGAACAGCACGTCGAGCACCCACGAGATCACGGTGTCGACGATGCCGCCGTTCCAGGCCGCGAGCAGCGCGAGGATCGTGCCGACCACGGTCGCGATCAGGATCACGAGCGTCGGACCGAGCAGGGTGATCCTCGCGCCCCACATGAGGCGGGACAGCAGATCGCGGCCGAGGGCGTCGGCGCCGAGCCAGTGCTGGGCGCTCGGGCCCGAGAGCGCCGAGAGCAGATCGGGGTAGTTGGGGTCGAAGGGGGCGAGCCACGGGGCCAGCACCGCGACGACCACGATCACGGCGAGCACGCCGCTCGCGACGAGTCCCGGCACGCCGAGGCGGCGCGTCAGCAGGGTGAGGAAGCCCGGATCCTGATTGCGCGCCGCGGTGAGCGCGATCGCTGTAGTGCTCGGCGCGGTCATTGCTTGCTCCCCAGCTGGATGCGCGGATCGATGAGGGTGTACAGGAAGTCGACGATCGCGTTGATGATCACGAAGGTGACGACGAGCACGAGGACCACGGCCTGCACCACGGCGAAGTCGCGCTGCAGGATCGCGCGGACGAGCAGCGAGCCGAGCCCGTCGAGCGCGAACACGGTCTCGACGACGACGGCGCCCGCGATGAGCGTCGCGATCGTCAGGCCCATCACGGTGGTGATCGGGATGAGCGCGTTGCGCAGCACGTGGCGACGGATCACGAGCGGCGAGCGCAGCCCGCGTGCGACGGCGGTCTGCACGTGCTCGCGGCCCTCCTCCTCGAGCACCGAGGCGCGGGTGATCCTCGCGAGGTATGCCGCGCTCGCGACGGCGAGCGCGATGGCGGGCAGGGTGAGGTGCCAGATCGTGTCGAGCCCTCCCCCGCCGCTGCCGTTCGTGGGGAACCACCCGGCCCCGACCGCGAAGAGGCTGATGAGCGCCACGCCGATCACGAAGGTCGGCGTCGCGAGTCCCAGCGTCGCGAGCGTCGTCACGAGCTGGTCGACCCAGCCGCCCTTGAGCGAGGCGAGCAGCCCCAGCCCGATGCCGACGATCGCGATGATCACCGTCGCGAAGGCGATGAGCGCCACCGTCGTGCCGACGCGGCCGGTGAGCAGATCGAGCACCGGCTGCCGGTACACGATCGAGTCGCCGAGGTCGCCCCGGAAGACGTCGCCGAGCCAGGCGAAGTACCGCACGAACAGCGGGTCGTCGAGGTGATACTGCTCGGTGACCCTGGCGATCTGCTCGGGGGTCCCGCCCCTGGGGCCCAGCACGAAGCTGAGGGGGCTCCCAGGGGCGAGATACATCAGTCCGAAGACGATGAAGGAGGTGACGACCAGGACGAGCAGCAGCCCGCCCGTTCGCCGCAGGAGGAACGAGGGGATGGACATCCGGCCCTACTCCACCCCGCCGATGGTCGCCGCCCAGGGGTAGCTCAGGTAGGCCGAGGAGGGCACGGCACCCGAGATGCCGCTGTTCTGCACCATGATGACGGGCATGTAGTTGAACGGCACCCACGGCAGGTCGCGCGTGATCTTCTCCTGCGCGGCGATGGTGTGTTCGGCGCGGGCCGCGGGATCGAGCGTGCGACGCGCCTCGGCGATGTCGTCGCCCGCCTCGGCGTAGTCCGTGAAGTTGCCGGTGCCGCCGGGGGCGAGCGCGGCGTAGACCGAGAGCGGATCGGCGAAGTCGCCGTAGTAGGTGGTGAAGAAGCCGTCGAGGCCCTCGCGCGAGGTCTCGTCGAAGTACAGGTTGCCGAACTGCTCGACGGGGATCACCTTGGTCTCGATGTCGAGGCCGATCGCCTGCCCCGCGGCCTGGATGAGGTTGGCGGTCTGCTCGTGCACGGCGGAGGATCCCTGCACGCCGAGCACGATCTTGCCCGACACGTCACCCGCCTCGGCGAGCATCTCCTGCGCCTTCTCGACGTCGGGCTCGGTGCTGAAACCGTCGAAGGCCTGCTGGAAGAGTTCGGCCTGGGGCCCGCTGCCGAAGTAGGAGGGGCCGGTCAGCACCGGTGCGGGAGCCGCGGCACCCTGGAACACGACGTCGCCGATCGCCTGGCGATCGATCGCGGCGAGCAGGGCTGCGCGTACCTCGGGCTTCGAGAAGGGGCCCTCGGTGTTGGTGGCGCGCATGGTCCACATCGTGAACGACTCGCCGAAGACGATCTCGGCGTCGCTGCCCTCGATCTGGGTCAGCCCGGCCGGCGGCAGGTAGAAGAACTGGCCGTCGGAGTCGCCCGAGCGCAGCGAGTTGATCGCCGTCGACTCGTCGGCGATGAAGGTGAAGTCGAGCTTCTCGACCTGGGGCACGAGCGCCTCGTCCCAGTACTCGGCGTTCTTCTCCAGGTGCAGCTTCTTGCCCGAGTCCCAGCTCGCGAACTCGAACGGGCCGGAGCACATGAGCCCGCCCTGAGGCGTGCCGAACTTCTCGCCCGCGGCCTCGGCGGCGGCCTGCTGCACGATCGCGCCGGCCGCGCTCGACATCGCCTGCTCGAAGAGGGCGTCGGGCTCCTTCAGATGCACGGTGACCTCGTTGTCGCCCGTCTTCTCGACCGACTCGACGCTGACGAAGTAGTCGGCGTAGTAGGACGGGCTGTCCGAGCCGACCTGGCGGCCGAGCGAGTAGACCACGTCGTCGGCGGTCACCGGGCTGCCGTCCCAGAAGGTCGCGTCGGAGCGCAGCGTGTAGACCACGGTGCGGTCGTCGGGGTTCTCGACCTTCTCGGCGAGGCCGTTCTCGATCTCGAACTCGGGAGTGAGCCGCATCAGGCTCTCGCAGAGGTTCGAGATGACCGTGTTCTCCGCGTAGTTGTAGGTGAACATCGGGTCGAGCGAGAGCGGCTCGTAGGGCAGGTTCCAGGTGACGGTGTCGACGGCGGCGGGACCGCTCGGGGTGGTCGTCGCCAGGTTGGAGAAGTCGAGCGAGAAGGCGGCCCCGCTGCCGCCGTTCTCGGCGTCATCGGCGCCCCCGCCGCCGCCCGAGCAGGCGGTGAAGGCGAGCACGGCAGCCGCTGCTGCCGCGCCGACGAGGATGAGGGGTCGTTTGGACACGGGAAACTCCTTCGTTTCGGAGGTCGGTTCGAATGGATTCGGGTGGGTTCGGATGGTTCGGATGGGTGACAGGGGCGGATCAGGGCGCGGCGGCCGGGCGCACCTCGCTCCCGCCGCGTATCACGCGGAGCGGAGCGGGACGGTCCGCGACGAGCTGCGCGAGGCTCTCCGCGGCGAACTCGAGGCGCGTGTCGCCGTCGGGTCCGGGCCAGGCGGCGATCTCGGGAAGCCCGAGCATCTCGCCGCCGGCCGTGCTCGCCAGGCGGAAGGCGCGCTCCAGCTCCTCGTCGGTGATCGCACCGGTGCGGTAGGCGAGCAGGTGCGCGCGGTCGACCATGCTCCCGGTGCCGAAGGGGCTCCAGGCGTCGCGCACCCCGTCGGATCCGAGGGCGAGCCGCACCCCGTGGCGCTCGAACAGCTCGGGGTCGGGCACGGGATCGGGGCCGAGCGCGCAGGTGGCGATCCAGATCCCGGCCTCCGCCACGCGGTCGAGCGTCTCGCCGAGACCCGGCAGCGACGTGTCGCAGAGAGCGAACGCGTGGCCGATGGTGACGCGGCCCTGCCGTCCGCCCGCGATCGTGCGGGCGGCGATCTCGCGGATCTGCGCGAGCCCGTCCTCCCCGCCGTCGTGCAGGTGGATGTCGAGGTCGCGCCCCGCACGGTCCGCGAGCCCGAAGACCGCGTCGAGGTGCCCGTGGAGATCGCCCTCGAGCCCGCCGGGGTCGATGCCGCCGACCAGGTCCGCCCCGGTCTCGAGCGCCGCGGCCATCGCCTCGAGGGTGCCGGGGTTCGTGAGCAGGCCGAACTGGGGGAAGGCCACGATCTGCACCGTGAGATGCGGCGCCAGCCGCTCGGCGGCCGCGCGCACGCCCTCGACGTTCGCGGTGCCGAGCTCGCTCGACACGTCGACGTGGGCGCGCATCGCCAGGGTGCCGTTCTCGAGCGCGTGCGACAGCAGCGCGAACGCGCGCTCCTCGACGCTCGTCTCGAAGGCGAACTGGGTCGCGCGATCGTTGTCGATGAGGTCCTGCAGCGTCGCCGCGGATCGCCGCGACATCCAGGGCCCGCCCCACGCCGTCTTGTCGGGGTGGATGTGGGAATCGACCAGACCTGGGGTGCAGAGCGTCTGCCGCGCGGGGGTCGCCGTCATCGGTGAGCCTTTCTCGTGTCGATCGCGGTCGTCGCGGTGCCGGGGTAGCGCCGGACGACTCGTCAGACATATGATAACCATACAAGCTACCCGATCTGCAAGGATGGACACGTGCGCCAGATTCAACGACGATCTCTCGTCGACACCGTCGTCGACGAGCTGAAGCGCGAGATCGCCCAGGGAAGCTGGGGGATCGGCGACCGGATCCCGTCGGAGGCCGAGCTCACCGCGACGCTCGGCGTCAGCCGGCCCTCCGTACGCGAGGCGGTGCGATCCCTCGTGCAGCTCGGCCTGCTCGAGACGCGGCAGGGCGACGGCACCTACGTCGTCGCCACCGATGCCACGCAGGTCGCGCTGCGCCGGGCCCTGCGCTCGGCCGACAGCCGCGAGGTGATCCGCGTGCGCCGTGCCCTCGACGCCCTCGCGGCGCGCGAGGCGGCCGAGTTCCGCAGCGCGGCCGACCTCGCCCACCTCGCCGAGCAGCTGCGCCTGCGCCGCGCGGCGGTCGAGTCCGCCGACACCGCCTCCTTCGCCGAGGCCGACCTGGCCTATCATCTCGGCATCGCAGCCGCCTCCGGCAACCGCCTGCTCACCGACATCTACGCGAGCTTCGACGGCTCCATCCGCGAGTCGGTCGCCGATGCCTCCTGCCTCGCGCAGGGCGGGGATCCCGACCGCGCCGACCTGCACGAGGCGCTCTTCCGAGCGATCGATGCGCGAGACCCCGACGCGGCCCAGGCCGCGGCGCTCGGGGTGCTCGAGCAGCAGGAGCGGTTGCTCGATGAGCATCCCTGAGCGCCGTCAAGGGATCGCCGCCGGCGTTCTGATCCTCGCCATCGGCCTCAGCGTCCGCTTCCCGATCACCTCCGTCTCGCCGCTGCTCGGCGACATCGCGACCGCCTACCGCCTCCCCGACTCGGGCCTCGCGGTGCTGAGCGCGATCCCCGTGCTCCTCTTCGGCCTCGCGTCGCCGCTCGCGCCGCTGCTCGTGTCGCGGTTCGGGCTCACCCGGGCGATCTCGCTGCTGCTCGCGGTGCTCGCGGCGGCGACGCTGCTGCGGCCCCTCTCCGCCCCGCTCCTCTTCGCCGGCACCGTCGTGATCGGCGGAGCCATCGCCATCCTCGGCATCCTCGCCCCCCAGATCATCCGGCACGCGCTGCCCGCCCGGGGCGGATTCTGGACCGGCGTGTACACCACCTCATTCGGCGTCAGCGCAGCCGCCGGCGCCGCGCTCGCGGTCCCCCTCCTGCATCTTGTCGGCGACCGCGTGGCGGTGGCCCTCATGAGCTGGGGCATCCCGCTGCTCATCGCCCTCGGCCTGGCGCTCGCCCTCGGCCCGCGCCTCGGAGCCGGTCTCGCCGCGCGCGGGGCGGCGAAGCAGCTCGCCCACGGCTCCGTGTTCCGCGCGAAGGGCATCTGGCCCGTGACCGGCTTCTTCGGATGCCAGGCCTTCATCTACTTCTCGCTCACCGCCTGGCTGCCCACCATCGCGGCCGACCGCGGCATGCCGGCTTCGGAAGCCGGCCTGCTGCTCGCCTGGATGAGCGTCGCCGGGCTCCCCGCCTCGCTGCTCGCCCCCACGCTCGCGGGGCGCCGCGCACTGCGCACGAAGCTGATCGCGGCCGTCGGGGTGCTCTCCCTGCTCGGGGTCGTGGGGCTCGCGCTCGGCCCGCTCGCCCTCGCCCCCCTCATGGTGGCCGTGCTCGGCATCGCCCAGAGCGCGGCCTTCGGGCTGGCGATCGCACTCATCGTGTTCACGGCGCCGAGCGCCGCGCAGACCGCCGCCTTCTCCGCGACGAGCCAGGGCATCGGCTACGCGGTCGCCGCCCTCGGCCCGCTCCTGCTCGGCATGCTCGCGCACACCGGCCTCGAGTGGTCGCGCATCGTGCTGCTGCTCGCGGCGGCCTCGGCGGGCGAGCTGGTGTTCGGCGTGATCGGTGCGCGCGCATCGGCCGGCGAGGAGCGCCCCGGCCGCGCGTAGACTGGTGCGCATGGTCGTCTTCGCGGGAATCCTGCTGCTGGTGAACGCCGTCTACAACGCCGTGGTGTGGCCGCGCTTCTGGACCCGCGTGGCCAAGGATCCTCGGGCGCGCGACGAGCAGGGGCGCCCCACCCGCTTCCTCACCGTGCACGCGGTGCTCATCGGCCTCGCGCTGCTGATCGCGCTCGTCTCCGCGGTCGCGGGAGTCGCGCTGCTCCTCGCCTGAGCGCTCCGCCGCGCACGTGCCGGAGCGCCGCCGCCTCGCGCACCCCGCGCCGCCGCCTCGAAACCGCTCCCGTTTCTCGAAACCGCGCCGTTCCTCATCGCTGGAGGCGTCGGTTTCGGCGAGTGGGCTCGGTTTCGGCCGGGGGGCTCGGTCTCGGCGGGCTGAGGTCGCGGCTGGTCGTCGCAACCGCCCTCGGGAGGGCGCAGCCGCCCCGCCTACTCCTCCTCGCCCGCGCCGTGCTCGTCGTCGGCGTGCGGCCGACCCGATTCGAGGTGCGTCGCGGGCCCGAGATGCGAGGCCCCGCCCTCGTCCACCCACTCGTGGCCGAGCTCGTCGTTGTGCGCGGGATCAGATTCGTGATCCGGAAGCCTGCGATCGCCGTCGGTCTGCATCATGCCTCCCTGCATCCGCGGGCCGCGCGGGCGCGAGGCCCCTGTTCCCAGGGTACGCGCGCCGTGCGGCTTACGATAGAGGGATGAAGCGGATCCTGACCTACGGCACCTTCGATCTCCTGCACTGGGGACACATCCGCCTGCTCCGGCGCGCTCGTGCGCTCGGAGACTACCTCGTGGTGGCGGCGTCCACCGAGGAGTTCAACGCCGGCAAGGGCAAGAAGACCTACCACGACTTCGAGACGCGCAAGAACATGCTCGAGGCGGTGCGGTACGTTGACCTCGTGATCCCCGAGGAGGCGTGGGACCAGAAGATCCGCGACGTGCAGCGCTACGAGATCGACACCGTGGTGATGGGCGGCGACTGGGAGGGCGACCCGCGCTTCGAGGTGCTGCGCGACTACTGCGAGGTCGTCTACCTCGACCGCACGGAGGGCGTCTCCACGACGAAGATCAAGAAGGACCTCGGCGTCAACGCCTGACCCCGGCATCAGCGGATTCGGCGCGTGCGGGGAGCACCCTCGGGAATCATCGGGTTTCGAGGTGTCGACTCGCCGCTGCGCTCCTCGCTCAGCACGGCACTCGCCCCGTCCCCCTCGTTCAATCGGCGGGCACCGCTCAGCACTCGATCTCCCGCGGGAGGGATGGGGCCGCATCCCGCGTTCCTCCGGACCGGGCCGCACGCGAGAGGCTCAGGGGCGGGGGTCCGGTGCCGGCGCTCTTGCGGAGGAGAGATGGGCGAGTATGCACATCTCGATGACGCGATGTCGCGACGGCACCGGATTCCCGGCCCTGAGCCCCGACGCGTGAGACCTACAGCACCTTCGAGAGGAACGCCTTGGTGCGCTCGCGCTGCGGGTTGGAGAGCACCTCGGCCGGGTCGCCGGCCTCCACCACCACGCCGCCGTCCATGAACACCAGCTTGTCGGCCACCTCGCGCGCGAAGCCCATCTCGTGCGTCACGACGATCATCGTCATACCGCTCTCGGCGAGGCCCTTCATCACCTCGAGCACCTCGCCCACGAGCTCGGGATCGAGCGCCGAGGTCGGCTCGTCGAAGAGCATCAGCTTCGGCTCCATGGCGAGCGCCCGCGCGATCGCGACGCGCTGCTGCTGACCCCCCGAGAGGTGCGCCGGATAGTAGTCGTAGCGCTCGGCGAGCCCCACGCGGGCGAGCAGTTCCATGGCCCGCGACTGCAGCGACGCCTTGTCGCCCTTCTTCAGCAGCGTCGGCGCGATCATCACGTTCTCGAGCGCGGTCATGTGCGGGAAGAGGTTGAACCTCTGGAACACCATGCCGATGTCGCGCCGCTGCTTGGCGGCCTCCTTCGGGTGCATCTCGTAGATCTTGTCGCCGCTCTGACGGTAGCCGACGAGCTCGCCGTCGACCCAGAGCCGGCCGGCGTTGATGGTCTCGAGGTGGTTGATGCAGCGCAGGAACGTCGACTTGCCCGAGCCCGACGGCCCCACGAGGCAGAGCACCTCGCCCCGCTGCACCTCGAGCGAGATCGACTTCAGCACCTCGTTGGAGCCGTAGGCCTTGGAGACGGCTTCCGCCTTCACCATGGGCGTGCCGGTCGCGTGAGCGTTCATGCGCCACCTCCGGGTCGGTTGTGCGGGGGCACGATGGTCTCGCCCGCGTTGCTCGGGTAGGTCGGCGTGGTCGCGCCGTCGACGCCGACGACGCCGATGGCCTGGGTCTCGACGGTGGGCTTCATCACGTCGGGTCGCTGCTCGACGCCCTTCGCGAAGTGCTTCTCGAGGTAGTACTGGCCCACCATGAGGATCGAGGTGACCGCGAGGTACCAGATGGAGGCGACGATGAGCATCGGCACCGGCTGGTAGGTCACGGCCGTGATGTCGCGGGACCGGCCGTAGAGGTCGAGCGTGAACGGCACCGCCGCGACGAGCGAGGTCGTCTTCAGCATCGAGATGACCTCGTTGCCCGTGGGCGGGATGATCACGCGCATCGCCTGCGGCAGCACCACGCGCAGCATCGTGTGCCACCAGCCGAGGCCGAGCGCGGTCGCCGCCTCGTGCTGGCCCTTGTCGACCGAGAGCAGGCCGGCGCGCACGATCTCCGCCATGTACGCGGCCTCGTTGAGCGCGAGGCCGATGACCGCGAGGGTGAAGTACGGCAGCAGGTCCTTCACGCTGATGGTGGTCACCGCCTCGGTGAACGGGATTCCCAGGGTGATGGTCTTGTAGATCGTGGGGATGAGCCCCCAGAACACGAGCTGCACGTAGACCGGGGTGCCGCGGAACAGCCACAGGTAGACCCACGCCACCGATTTCACGACGGGGTTCGGCGACTGCCGCATGACCGCGATCGCGACGCCGAGCACGATGGCGATGATCATCGAGTAGACGGTGAGCTGCAGGGTGTAGCCCGCGCCGGTGACGATGCGGGTGTCGAAGAGGTACTTCCCGACCTCCGGCCAGTTGAAGACCGGGCGGTTGAACGCCGTGTCGTAGAGGAACAGGCCGGCGATGAGGATGATCACCACCGCGAACGTCGTGCGCCACGGGTGCCGGAGCCGGATGGCCTGAATCGCTTCAGGCGTCGCGTGGGTGCTCGGGGATCGGTCCCCCTCACCCCCGGGTGGGAGATGTGACATGACTCACTTCCTGGTTCGTATCAGCGTCGTCGATGATCGGGAGCGATGGGTCGGATCGGTGCGGGAGACGGAGACGGACCGGGGCGACGGGGTCGTCGCCCCGGTCCGTGCTCGGGTCGGCTAGTTCTGCGCCGCGTTGATCGTCGCCTCGTCGAGCGCGCCCGCCTCGATGCCGGCGGCGGTCAGGATCTCGAGGTAGGTGCCGTCGTCGATGAGCGACTGCAGCGCCGCCTGCACGGCCTGGGTCGTGTCGCTGTCCTTCTGGGTGGCGAAGCCGTACGGGGCGGCGTCGAACACCTCGCCGACGGTCTCGAGCTGGCCGGCGAGCTTGGCGACGGCGTCGCCGGTCACCGGGAGGTCGGCGGAGAACGCGTCTGCGCGTCCGTCGACGACGGCCTGGGTCGCCTCGGGCTGGCCGTCGAAGCGCAGCACCTCGATCGGATCCTTGCCGGCGTCCTCGCACGCCTTCGACTTGGCGGGGAGCTCCTCGGTGTCCTGCACCGTGGTCGCCTGCACCGCGACGGTCAGGCCGCAGGCGTCGTCGGGATCGACGTCGGAGCCGACCGCGGCGGCCCACTGCGTGCCTGCGTTCAGGAAGTTGACGAAGTCGACCGACTTCTGACGCTCGACCGTGTCGGTGAACGACGACGAGCCCATGTCGAGCGCGCCCTCCTGGATGCGGGGGATGATGCTGTCGAAGCCGAGGATCTCCCACTCGGGCTCGAGGCCGAGCTTCGCGGTGACCGCCTCGGCCAGCTCCACGCCCCAGCCCACCGGATTGCCGTCGGCATCCTTGTACTCGTTCGGCGGGTACTCGGCGTCGGTGCCGATGCGCAGCACACCGGAGTCCTTGATCTCGTCGGGCAGCAGATCGACCGCGGCCTGATCCGGCTGGATGGCGCTCGAGCCCGAGCCCTCGCCGCCGGTGGAGCCGCCGGCTCCTCCCTCGGTCTCGGCGTTGTTGACGCAACCGGTCAGTGCGAGCACGGCAGCAGCGGCGAGCGCGGGAAGCGCGTATCGAATCTTCATTGATCCCTCCAGTTGGGAAGTCCGGGGAGATTCCCGGTGTGCAATCTCGCTCCGAGTGTACTGCGCGGAGGTATCGGATCAATTACAGAGTCTCTACCCGGGTCCATACCTGCACTGGAGCCAGAGCCTCGCAACCGCGGATTTCCGCGGCGCGGCGCCCCGGGCGGCGAAGGTAACGTTCCGATTAAGCCTGGTGCCGCGCGCGTCGGGAATCCGCGCCCCTCGCGCCGACCGGGAGCGCGGCTGGGATCGAGGACCGGGGTGTCGACCCGCTCCGCCCGACCGGCGGACGGCTTCTCCGGGCGATCGCCCGGCGGAGGGGCGCGCCGCTCGCTCGGCGACGCAGGGGCGGCGGAATCGCCACATACCGACTAGTATGTAGCTGAGACGGCGCCCCGCGGCGCCGGCGCGAGCCGAGGGGGTCGGAGATGGAGCACCGGGATCCCCCGCGCGCCGCTCTCCCGCCGCGCGGGCACGAGCGCCGCCGCTCGGGGAACTGGGCCGTCGGCGAGCACGGCCGCTTCTGGGGACGGCACGGCGCGGCGGGCCTCCTCATCCAGAACCCGCGCGGCGAGGTGCTGCTGCAGCTCCGGGCCGAGTGGTGCGACCACGGCGGCACCTGGGGCATCCCGGGCGGGGCCCGCGAACCGCACGAGACCGCGCTCGCGGCGGCGCTGCGGGAGGCCGGCGAGGAGCACGCGGGTCCGGTGCACGACCTCCGGGTCACCGGATCCCACGTCGTCGATCACGGCTACTGGTCGTACGTCACCTTCCTCGCGATCGCGCCGCGCAGCTGGTCGCCGGGCGCCGAGAGCCCGGAGGTGCTCGCCGCGCAGTGGGTCCCGCCCGCGAGCATCGGCGCGCTCGCCCTGCACCCGGGTCTCGCGCTGAGCTGGCCGCGCCTCGAAGCGCTGCTGCCGCTGCGCCCCTCGCCGGGAACGCGGCTCCCCCCGCCCGCCGGCTGATCCCGCGGCGCCCGCGTCTACCGCGCCTGCCGCGCCGCGGCCGCGTCGTCGCTCCACCACAGCACCCGACGGCGCACGAGCGCGAGCGCCGCGATCAGCAGCAGCCCGAGCGTGCAGAGCAACAGGATCGAGGCCCAGGTCACCGGCAGATTCGCCTGCGCCGCCGAGGTCATCACGAGCGAGCCGAGCCCCGCCTGCCGGCCGGCCGCCACGAACTCCGCGACGGCGGCGCCCACCACCGCCAGGGGGAGGCTGATGCGCAGGCCGGCGAAGACGTAGGGCGTGCTGCCCGGGAGACGCAGGTCCCGGAAGATCTCCCAGCGGCTCGCGTGCAGCGTGCGCAGCACCTCCAGCGCCCGGGGATCCGCTCCGCGCAGGCCGGCGAGGGTGTTCACGAGCATCGGGAAGAACACCACGAGGGCCGTCACGACGTACTTCGGGATCATGCCGAAGCCGAACGCCACCACGAGGGCGGGTGCGATCGCGATCACCGGGGTGACGGTGAGCACGACGATGAGCGGCATGAGGGCCCGCTCGACGACCTCGAACTCGCACATGGCGACCGCGAGGGCGAACCCGACGAGCACCCCCGCGGCGGCGCCGACGAGCACCTCCTGCAGGGTGATCAGGAAGTTCGCGGCATACATCTGCGGCGCCGCGAGCAGGCTGCCGGCGATCCGCTCGAGCGGGGGCAGGACGAACGGGTGGTTCCAGGCGACCACCTGCCAGAGGAGCGCCGCGACTGCGAAGGAGAGGACGGCCGGGACCCACCCGCGCGGCCGGCTGCGGAACGCGGATCGGCGGCGCGGATCCCCGCCCGTCATCGCCCCGAACGCGTCCGCCATCAGCGCTCCTCCCCCATCGCACGGCGCAGGCGGCCGCGGATGTCGCCCTCGAGATCGCGGAACGCGTCGCTCGCGTAGGCGTCCTCGGTGCGCGGGCGCGGCAGGTCGACGTCGACGATCTCGGCGATGCGGCCCGGCCGGGCCGCCATCAGCACGATCCGGTCGGAGAGCATGATCGCCTCCGGCACCGAGTGGGTCACGAACATGACCGATTTCCGGTGCGACTGCCAGAGTTCGAGCAGACCAAGGCGCTGCCGGTCGCGGTTCAGCTCGTCGAGGGCGGAGAAGGGCTCGTCCATGAGCAGGATCGCGGGGTCGAAGGCGAACGCCCGCGCGATGGCGACCCGCTGCTGCATCCCGCCCGAGAGCTGCCCCGGGTACTGGTCGAGGGCTCCGCCGAGCCCGAACGATCGCAGCAGCTGCTCCGGCTCGCGCAGCTGCCGGCCCCGGTCGGCGCGCCGGTTGATCCGCAGCGGCAGCCGCACGTTGTCCCGCACGCTCCGCCACGGCAGCAGCGCCGGCTCCTGCGGCACGAAGCCGATGAGCTTCTCGGCGACGGCCGCCGCCACGGGTCGCCCGCCGATCCGCACCTCGCCCGCGTCGGCCGCCAGCAGCCCCGCGACCACCCGCAGCAGGGTCGACTTGCCGCAGCCGCTCGGCCCCAGCACCGACACGAACTCGCCCGGGGCGATCGTGAGGCTGATGCCGTCGAGCACCGTGACCTCCGCGGCGCCCCGCCCGAAGCGCCGGGAGACGCGCGCGAGCTCCACCGCGGGAGACGTGCGCGGATCCACTCAGTCCCCCTCGGGCCAGACGAGCCGGTCTCCCTCGTAGAGCCCGCGCACGAGCTCCAGGTCGACGACGTCCTCCACGCTGCGGAGCTCGTCGACCCCGCCGAAGCGCCGCACCAGCTCGGCCTCGGCCTCCCACGACTCGAGCGACATCACCCCGGGCGGACCTGCGGCGCTGTCGCGCACCCACTGCGACTCGACGCGCCACGTGCGCTCCTGCTGCTCGGCGGGAAACGCCTCGCCCTGCCCGTTGCGCTCGGCGAGCGCGCTGATGCGCTCGACGCAGTCGGCCTCGTCCTCGAGGCAGTGGTGCAGCGCCTTGAGGCTCGCCCGCATGAAATCGGCGGCGACCTCGCGGTGCTCCCGCAGGAACCCGGAGTTGACCTCCATGACGTTGTACGTGCCGGTGAGCCCGAAGTCGGCGGGCAGGAACTCGGTGAACGGCTCGCCCATCGCCCGCAGCCGCTCGGGCTGGTTCGAGGCGTAGCCGACGATCGCATCGACCTGGCCGCGCGTCACGACCGTCGGGTCGTAGTTGGTCATCTTCACGAACTCGACCTGCGACGCGTCGACCCCCGCCGCGTCGAGCATGGCCGAGGCGATGGGGGTGAGATTGATGAAGTAGCCGAGGGTGCCGCCCTCGAGCTGGCGCAGATCGGTGATGCGCTCGTTCGCGAAGATCGAGAA
>NZ_JAIVPF010000063.1:0-18571 GCF_053528595.1 Leucobacter sp.
CCCGCCGCTACGCGGCGCTCGGCGGGCGGATCGCCTACGGCACCGACCTCGGCAACGGACCGGCCCCGGTCGGCGTGAACGAGCGCGAGATCGAGCTGCTCGGCGAAACCGGCCTCGACGGCGAGCGCCTGCTCGAGACCGTGATGCCGGCCGCGGATCCCGCCGGATTCCTCACCTCTCCCGAGCCGCCGCCGCGCACCGCGACCGAGCTCATCGCCTGGCTCCGCACGGCCTCCTCCGCACCGCCCCCATGACTCTGCACGACATGCCTCCCCGTCATCCTGCGCAACACGCCCCGTCACCCTGCCCGCACACCGCACCCGAAGGAGCACCCGTGACCACGAACCCCGTCACCCTCTCCCCCGCCGTCGAGCGCGCGGCCGCGCTCGACGGCGCCGATCCGCTCGCCCGCTTCCACGAGCGGTTCGTCCAGCACCCCGATGTCGTGTCCTACCTCGACGGCAACTCGCTCGGCCGGCCGCTCGCCGCCACCGGCGACCGGCTGTCGCGGCTCGTGGAGACGACCTGGGCCGGCCGCCTGATCCGCGCCTGGGACGAGACCTGGATGGACGAGCCGACCCGCCTCGGCGACACGATCGGGCGCGCGGCTATCGGGGCCGCCCCGGGGCAGACCGTGGTGGCCGACTCGACCTCGGTGCTGCTGTACAAGCTCGTGCGCGCCGCGCTCGACGCGCGCTCCGACCGCGACGAGATCGTCGCCGACACCGAGAACTTCCCCACCGACCGCTTCATCCTCGAGGGCGTCGCCGCCGAGACGGGACGCTCCATCCGGTGGATCGAGCCGGATCCCGCAGCGGGCGTCACCGTCGACGAGGTGCGCGCGGCCGCGGGCCCCGGCACCGCGCTCGTCCTGCTCAGCCACGTCGCCTTCAAGTCCGGCTACATCGCCGACATGGCCGCCATCACCGATGTCGCCCACGAGGCCGGCGCCCTGGTGCTGTGGGACCTGTGCCACTCCGTCGGCTCGATCGACGTGCGGCTGGACGAGACCGGGGCGGACCTCGCAGTGGGCTGCACCTACAAGTACCTGAACGGCGGCCCGGGATCGCCGGCCTTCGCCTACGTCGCCGAGCGGCTCCACGGCGCGATCCGACAGCCCATCCAGGGGTGGCTCGGCACCGCGGATCCCTTCGCGATGACCGACGCCTACGCCCCCTCGGCGGGCATCCGGCAGCTCATCTCGGGCACGCCGCCGATCCTCGGCATGCAGCCGATGCAGGACATGCTCGCGCTCATCGAGGAGGCCGGGATCGAAGCGATCCGCCGCAAGTCGCTCGCGCTGACCGGCTTCGTGATCGACTACGCCGACGCGCACCTGGCCCGCTTCGGCGTGCGGGTGATCAGCCCCCGCGACCCGGCGGTGCGCGGCAGCCACGTGACCCTCGAGCACCCCGACTTCAAGCGGCTCACCGCCGAGCTCTGGGAGCGGGGCGTGATCCCCGATTTCCGCCCGCCGCAGGGCATGCGCATCGGCCTGTCGCCGCTCAGCACCTCGTTCGCCGAGGTGGCGCTCGGACTCGACGTGCTCGCCGAGCTGCTGGAGCAAGGGGCCGGGGCGGCGGACGCCTGATGGAGGTGCTCGACGACCTCGACTCCCGGCCCGGGAGCGCGACTTCGCTGCTGCGCACCGTCATCGGGGCGGTGCTGCGGGATCGCGGCGGCCGGCTGCCGACCGCGGCGTTCGTGGAGCTGCTGGGCGCCGTCGGGGTCAGCCCGGAGCGCACGCGCACGGCGCTCGCGCGGGTGCGGGCGAAGGGCCTGCTGGTCTCCGAGCCGAAGGGGCGGCAGCCCGGCTACGCGCTCACCCCGGCTGGCAGCGCCATGCTCGCCCGCGGCGATCGCCGCATCCACCGGCCGCGCAGCATGGAGGACGGCGACGCCTGGTGCCTCGTCTCGTTCAGCGTGCCGGAGAGCCGGCGGCAGGCGCGGCACCAGCTGCGCAGGCAGCTCTCGTGGATCGGCGCGGGCCACGTCTCGCAGGGCCTGTGGATCCTGCCGGCCTTCCTGCGCGACGAGGCCGAGGACATCGTGCAGCGGCTGGGGCTGACGGAGCACACGACGACGTTCCTCACCCACGAGGTGCGCGGCGCGGCGCCGCTGCCCGAGCTCGTCGCGCGGTGGTGGGATCTGGGAGCGATCCGAGATCTGCACGACGGCTTCCTCGCGGCGCACGCCGCCGATCTCACCGCGTGGGCCGAGGATCCCTCGGAGGCCACCGCGTTCCGACTGTGGATCGGGGCCCTCGACTCCTGGCGCCCCATCCCCTACCTCGACCCCGGGCTGCCGCCCGCGCTCCTGCCGCGCGACTGGCCCGGCGGGCGCAGCGCGGAGCTGTACCTCGGGCTGCGCGCGGCGACGGCCGAGCCCGCGAGCGCCTACGTCGACGGCGTCGCGGGAGCCGTCGGCGTCGCGGGAGCCGTCCACGTGGAAGAGGTCGCCGACTCGGAGGACCGCGTCGCGGGCCCGGGATCCCGCACGCCGCCCTCGGCCGGTGCCGCCGGTCGCGGGTGCGGCACGAGGAACCGCTGGTAGATCAGCCCGAACGCGACGATGATGAGCACCCCGACCAGCACCGGGGTGACGAGGTACGACCAGCCGGCACCGGCGGTCATCACGGCGATCGGGCTGCCGCCCGCCGGCGGGTGGGAGACGCGCAGCACGGCCATCGCCGCGAGCGCGAGCCCGACGGCGAGCGCGATGCTCCACCAGGTGACGGGCAGCACCGCCGCGACGCAGAGACCGCTGAGCGTGGAGACGAGGTGTCCGCAGACGACGCTCATCGGCTGCGCCAGCGGGGAGTGCGGAAAGGTGAACACCAGCACGCACGAGGAGCCGAAGCCGGCGACGAGCACCGGGAGGCCGACCGGGTCGGAGAGGAAGGCGAGCACCGCGACCACCACCGCTCCCGCGAATCCGGCGAACAGCACCCGGCTCAGGGGCATTGCGGGCTGAGGGCGGGCGAGCAGTCGGGGGAGCATGGTCTTCCTTGTGGGTGTGGGCCCGGCATCACCGCGGGTCCGGCGGATCACCTCCGAACGCGCGTGCGGCGGCGGCGTCGATCGCGGAGGCGAGCGGCGACATCGGTTCGTCGGCCAGCCGGGCCAGCATGACGGGCATGAGGATCTCGGGGGCGGCGATGGGGAGCACCCGGAGGGTGGGATCGTCTCCGCGCAGGCGGACGGCGGATTCGGGGACCACGGCGGCCCAGGGGCCCGTGCGCACGAGCATGAGGAGCCCCTCGACGGAGTCCGCCTCGAAGCGGGGCTCGAGCACGATGCCGTGGTCCGCGGCGGCCCGGTCGAGCAGCTGCCGGGCGCGCATGCGCCGGTCCAGGAGGCAGAGCGGCAGTTCGGCGAGCGCGCGGCCGGTGATCGGCCCGTCCTCGAGCGGGAGGCCCGTCCCCACCACCGCCACGGCTCGATCCTCGTACACGGGGATCGTGAGCAGATCGGCTCCATCGGCCGCCGAGGGGTGGATGAGGCCGGCGTCCAGTTCGTAGCCGTGCAGACCGGCGACGATCTGCTCGGAGGTGAGGCCTCCCGTGAGCGACGCGCGGCTCAGCGGATGCGCTGCGCCGAACGTCGAGAGCAGCGACGCCGCGTGGGCGACGCCCGAGGGGATGGTGCCGAACCGCAGGTGGGACGCCAGCCGATCGCGGGCATCGGTGAGTTCGTCGCCGAGCGCGCGGTATCCCGAGAGGATGCGCTGCGCCCACTTCAGCACGAGCTCCCCCTCCGGGGTGAGCCCCTGGAAGGTGCGGCCCCGGCGGATCAGCGGAACGCCGAGCTCGGTCTCGAGCTTGCGGATGCCCTCGGAGAGCGCGGACTGCGAGACGTACAGGGCGGCCGCGGCGCGGCCGAAGTGCTCGGCCCGCGCGACGGCCACGAAGTACTCCAGTTGCGTGAACAGCACCGCGCCTCCCGCTCTCGCGTCAGGGGCGGTGCCCCGCTCCGGCGGGAACCGGAGCGGGGGCGCCGCTCGCTCGGGCGGGATGCATCGCGAGGGCCTCGCGGCCCGCCCTACTGCTCCTGCTTCGCGTACGAGTGCGCGCCGGTTCCGGCGTACGCCCCGCCTTCGACGATAAGGTACTCGGGCCGGATCGGGCGACCCTCGAAGTAGCTCTCCAGGATCTCGCGCGTGCCGGCGGCGTAGCGCGCCTGAGACGGCAGCGATGCGCCCGAGGTGTGCGGGGTCATGCCGTTGTGCGGCATGGTGCGCCACGGGTGGTCGGCCGGGGCCGGCTGCGGGTTCCACACGTCGCCCGCATACCCGGCGAGCCGGCCGTTCTCGAGCGCGCGCACGATGGCGTCGCGATCCGCGATCGCCCCGCGCGCGGGGTTCACGATGTACGAGCCGCGCCGCATGGTCGACAGCAGCTCGTCGTCGATGAGGCCCGCGGTCTCCTCGGTCAGCGGGGCGTGCACGGTGAGGACGTCGATATCGCGCACGAGCTCGCGGATGTCCTCGTGGAAGGTGAGGCCGTACTGCTCCTCGTACTCGCGCGGCAGGCGATGCCGGTCGGTGTAGTGCAGACGCACGCCGAAGGGTGCGAGGCGCTCGATCACCGCGCGGCCGATGCGGCCCGCCGCGAAGACGCCCACGTCCATGCCCTCGAGGTCGTAGGAGCGCTTGACCGCGTCGGCGATGTTCCAGCCGCCCTCGGCGGCGATGCGGTGCTGCCACAGGTAGTCGCGCACGAGCGAGAGCACCATCATGCAGGTGTGCTCCGCCACGCCGATGCTGTTGCTGTAGGTGACCTCGGCGACCGTGATGCCGTACTCGTTCGCGGCGTTGAGGTCGACGTGGTCGCTGCCGATGCCGGCCGTGACCGCCAGGCGCAGGTTCTTCGCCTGGGCGATGCGCTCGGGCGTGAGGTAGGCGGGCCAGAACGGCTGCGAGATGATGATCTCGGCGTCGACGAGTTCGCGCTCGAAGTCGGAGTCCGGGCCCTCCTTGTCGCTGATGACGACGAGCTCGTGCCCGAGGCCCTCGAGATAGGTCCGCAGGCCCAGCTCGCCGGACACGCTGCCGACCAGCTCTCCGGGGGTGAAGTCGATGCGCTCGGGGGTGGGGAGCGTCTGCCCGTTCGGGTAGCGCTCGATCACGGGGATCGAGTCGCGGGCGTACGCCGGCGGGTATCCGTCGACCGGGTCGGGGAAGAGGACCAGCAGTACTTTAGCCAATGAGAACTCCTTCGGATGAGGCACCGATGATGTGCCGCTTCCAGGCTAGGAACGGCCGCTCAGGAAAGCCATCAGGCAGTTCCGCACAGCTCATCGGCGTCGGCGATCGAAGTCCCCGGACCACCGCGGTGAGCGGGGATCGGCTCAGTCGCGTCCGGCTCGGAGCACCTCGGCGGCCCCCGCGGGAGCGGCCCCCGCGGGGGCGACCTCCACAGGAGCGACCTCCACGGGAGCCGCCTCCACGGGAGCGACCGACGGCGCCTCCGCCGGCCGCTGGAACATGTCGCCGTAGTGTCCGAGCAGGCTGAGGAACGTGGTCTCGGCGACCGCGCGCTGGTCGCTCTGGCCGCGCGTCACCTCGGCGAGCAGCGGCAGGCTCTGGCTCGCGATCAGTTCGTGGTCCAGGAGGAGGTCGCCGGCGCTCCAGTCGTAGGCGAAGCCGAGCGCCAGGTATTCGAGGCCCACCATCGCCTCGAAGGCGCGCGGCAGCTCCCAGCCGTCGCGCACCAGCGTCCGCATGAACGACTCGTACATCCGCAGCGTCTCGGCGTTGCGCACGGGGGTCGTGCTCAGCACCTGGATCGTGTTCGGGTGCCGGGCGAAGGCGCGGTAGTACGCGAGCCCGAACTCCTGGATCGCATCGCGCCAGGGCAGCTCGAGGATCGCCGGGTCGTGGATCTCCCGCACGATGAGGCCGCGCACGAGCTCGATGATCCCGCGCTGACCGTCGACGTGGTGGCAGAGCGAGGGAGCGCGCACGCCCAGGCGCTCGGCGAGCAGCTTCATCGTGCAGGCCGGCCAGCCGAGCTCGTCGATGATGGCGAGGGCCTCTCGCGCGATGGCCTCCTCGGTGAGCGGCGGGCGCGACGGGCGCCCGGGGCGACGGCGCGCGCGCTCGGGATCGCCGGTCCGGTCCATGATCCGCCCTTTCGCCGTTGTGCCGATGATCGCGCCCCGAGATTTCGAGTTCGAGAAGGAACGGAAACGCTTCGATAACGACCCTTGCGCCTCAAATCTAATGCCGTTAGCTTTATGCGACAAGACCTTGCAATGAAGCAGGAAGTAGGCCGTGCATGACTCTGCCCAGCACCACCGTCACCGACCCCGATCGCAGCGCCACCGGAGCCTCGCCCTCGCAGGCGCTCACGATCTCCGGCGTGAGGAAGACCTTCGTCACACCCGAGAAGACCTTCGTCAACGCGATCGACGACGTCTCCTTCACGATCGAGCAGGGCGAGTTCTTCGTGATGCTCGGCCCCTCCGGATGCGGCAAGACGACGCTGCTGCGCGGGATCGCGGGACTCGAGACGCTCGACGCGGGCGAGATCCGCCTCGGCGGCACCCGGATCGACCAGCTGGCGCCGCACGCCCGGCCCGTGAACACGGTCTTCCAGTCCTACGCCCTCTTCCCCCACCTGACGATCGCCGAGAACATCGCCTTCGGGCTCGAGATGGAGCGCCGCTCGAAGCAGGAGGTCAAGGCCCGCGTCGCCGAGATGCTCGAGCTCGTGCAGCTGCAGGGCATGGCCAATCGCAAGCCGGCGCAGCTCTCCGGCGGCCAGCAGCAGCGCGTCGCGCTGGCCCGCGCGCTCGCGAAGGAGCCGGAGGTGCTGCTGCTCGACGAGCCCCTGGCCGCCCTCGACCTGAAGCTGCGACGCGGCATGCAGTCCGAGCTCAAGCGCCTGCAGCGCACCACCGGCATCACCTTCGTGTTCGTCACGCACGATCAGGAGGAGGCGCTCAGCATGGGCGACCGGATCGCGGTCTTCAACCAGGGCCGCCCCGAGCAGATCGGCACCCCCGAGGACATCTACGAGCGGCCCACGAGCCGCTTCGTCGCCGACTTCATCGGCGAGACCAACTTCCTCGACGCGCCGGTCGCACGCACGGACGGGCCCGAGGGCGAGCGCCTCGTGGTCACGCTGCCCGGCGGAGACCCGGTCGCACTGCCGAAGACGGTCCCCACCCCCGACGGCACCGTCACCCTCACCATCCGGCCCGAGCGGATCCACCTCTCCCCCGGCGGCGAGCGCTTCGCCGCGGGCCGCATCTCGAAGCTCGTGTACATGGGCACCGACCTGCGCTGCACCGTGCGCCTCGAGAACGGCGCGGAGCTGGCGGTGCGGGTGCCGCCCCCGTTCGACGCGGGCATCCGGCCCGACGCCGAGGTCTCGCTGTACGCCGAGACCGAGGCGCTGCGCCCCCTCGCCCCCGAGCCGGCGGCCGGCGCATGAGCACTCGGCTCGACGACCGCACCGGGGTGAACATGGTGCCGGTGTCCGCCGCGAAGCGGCACGAGCGCGCGCCCGGCCGCTTCCCCTGGCCCTGGGTCGTCCCCGCACTCCTCGTCGCGGCGCTCTTCACGCTCGGCCCGCTCGTCGTCATCGTGATCTTCTCGTTCATGTCGCGCCCGCCCCAGGGCGGCGGCGTGATCTACGAGTTCACGCTGGAGCCGTACGTCAACTTCCTGTTCCAGACCGACTTCCTCGGCAACACGACGTTCGATCCGCGCTACCTGACGGTCTTCGGCGACTCGCTGCTGCAGGGGGCGATCACCACGATCGTGTGCCTGCTGCTCGCCTTCCCGATCGCCCTCTGGATCGCGACCCGCCCCGAGAAGCTGCAGAACGTGCTGGTGCTCCTCATCACGATCCCGTTCTGGACCAACCTGCTGGTGCGCACCTACGCCTGGATGCTGATCCTCAACGACAACGGCATCGTGAACACCGGCCTGAACCTCTTCGGGTTCCCGAAGCTCGAACTCCTCTACACCCCGCTGGCCTCGCAGCTCGGCCTCATCTACACGTTCCTGCCGTTCATGGTGCTGCCGATCTACGCCTCGCTCGCCGGCTTCGACTTCCGGCTCGCCGAGGCGGCCTACGATCTCGGCGCCCGCAAGTCGACCGTGGTGCGGCGCATCATCCTGCCGCTCGCGACCCCCGGCATCGTCTCCGGCGTGCTGCTCGTGTTCATGCCGGCCTTCGGCTCCTACGTGCAGCCGGTGCTGCTCGGCGGCGGCAAGGTGCTCCTCATCGGCAACCTGATCGCCTCGCAGTTCGGCGACTCCCGCAACTGGCCGTTCGGCGCGGCGCTCTCGGTGATCATCCTCATCGTGCTCATGATCGCGCTCATCGCGATCGCGCTCTACTCCCGGAAGTCCGGGAAGAAGGTGGAGATCTCGCTATGACCGCTCCGGCCACCGTGAACACGCACCCGTCCGACGGGCCCGCCGATGCCGCGCCCGCGATCCGCAAGCCCCCGCGCGCGCTCCGGCTGCACGACTTCCCGGCCATCGCGCCCATCGCGGTCTTCGGCATCGTGTTCCTCTACCTGCCGATCCTCATCACGACGATCTACGCCTTCAACGACGGCGATTCCGCGCTGGTGTGGCGCGGCTTCAGCGTGCGCTGGTTCGGCGAGGTCGCCCAGAACGCCAATCTCCTGAACGCCCTGATCGTGTCGCTGCAGATCGCGGTCGTGGCCACGATCGTGTCGACGATCTTCTCGATCCTGTTCGCGCTCTCCGTCGAGCAGCTGCGGGCGAAGGGCAGCGGCATCGCGACCGCGATCCTCACCGCGCCCCTCGTGATCCCGGAGATCGTGCTCGCGGTCGCCACACTCGGCTTCATCCGCATGATCGGCCTGCAGCCCGGCATGCTCGCGCTGATGCTCGCCCACACCTCGTTCTGCATCCCGTTCGCGCTGATGCCCGTGCGGGCGCGCCTGAAGAGCCTCGGCACCTCCTACTTCGAGGCGGCGACGGATCTCGGCGCCAGCTCCTGGCAGATGTTCCGCCGGATCACACTCCCGCTCCTCGTGCCCGGCATCATCTCGGGCGCCGTGCTCGCGTTCGTGATCTCGCTCGACGACTTCATCATCTCGAACTTCCTGTCGGCCTCGGGGGCGACGCCGCTGCCGGTGTTCCTCTTCAGCCTGATCCGGCGCGGCGCGAGCCCGGCGGTCAACGTCATCGCGACGCTGCTGCTCATCCTCGCCATCGTCGTCACGACCATCACATTCCTGCAATCACAACGAAGGAGCAAACAGCATGCGTAGAACACACGGCAGTGCACGACGCGGTGCACGCATCGGAACCGCGATCGCGCTCACCGCGGCCGGCGCACTGGCGCTGACCGCCTGCGGCGGCGGGGTCACCGACTCCGGCGGCGATGCGGGCGGCGACGGCGCGGCGTCGACCGAGTACGTCGAGGCGACGAGCGGCGAGGTGAACCTCTACACCTGGAGCGACTACTACCCCGAGGAGCTGGTGAAGAAGTTCACCGAGGACACGGGGATCGCGCTCAACGTCGACTACTACGACAGCAACGAGAGCCTCGAGGCCAAGCTGCGGGCCTCGGACGGCGCCGGATACGACGTGGTGGTGCCGACCGACTACATGGTGGAGATCCTGAAGAACGACGGGCTGCTGCTCGAGTTCGATGCGTCGAGCCTGCCGAACGGCGGCAACATCCAGGACGACTTCATGGACGTCTACTTCGACGAGGGGCGCATGTACTCGACGCCGTACCTCTACGGCACCACGTCGTTCGCCTACGACACCGACGTGATCACCGAGGAGCTCACCTCGTGGAGCGACTACTTCAACCCGCCCGAGTCGGCCGGCAAGGTGGGCACGATGAACGACCAGAGCGAGGTCGTGAACGCGGCGCTGCGGGTCACCGGCGGCGAGTTCTGCACCACCGACGGCGCCGAGCTGCAGGCGGCGCAGGATCTGCTCGTCGACTTCAAGCCGCGCGTGGGCACCATCAACAGCGACGGCATCCTCGAGCGGCTCGCCAACGGCGAGCAGGCGATGGCGATGATCTGGAACGGCGCCGCGCACCGCGCGATGCAGGAGCGGCCGTCGCTGACCTACGTCTACCCGGAGGAGGGCATCGCGCTCTGGCAGGACAACTTCACCATCCCGGTCGGCGCGAAGAACGTCGACCAGGCGAAGACGTTCCTCAACTGGATGCTCGACCCCGAGAACATGGCCGTGGCGGTCAACTACCAGGCCTACGCCTCGGGCGTCGAGGGGACCCAGGAGCTGATGAACGAGGAGCTCGCGAACAGCGAGGCGATCGTGCTGCCCGAGGGCTACGACCTCGCGCGGCCGGTGCAGCCCTGCAACAACGAGGAGATGACGAACTACACGAAGATCTTCGAGACCTTCAAGGGCTGAGCGCTTCGCGCTCGGAAGCGGAGGCCCCCGGCGGTTGCGCCGGGGGCCTCCGCCGCGTTCGCAGCTGCGGGCGGATCCGTCCGGCCCTCCTCGCGCTCGGCGCTACGCGGCGACGAACCCGCCGCTCTGCTCGCCCACGAGCCCGGCCTCGTGGACCAGGTCGAGGATCCGGTCGGGGCCCGGCTCGAACGACAGGCGGTCGAGATCGACCCAGACCACGTTGGGCGACAGCGTGGACTCGAAGAAGTAGCGCCGGCTGCTGAGGTCGGCGACCGTGCGCCAGCGCGTCGTCGAGATGTTCGGTCGCGCCTCGTCCACGGTGCCGAACGGCGCCGAGGCGTTGCGGATCACGCTGAACACCTGCGCGGCCGCCTGCCTCGGATCGTCGGTCGCCGGCAGATGCGCCGAGTAGTAGGCCGCGCGGGCGAAGCGGTCGGGCGAGTCGGTGCCGCCGGGAAGAGGGTCGCGTCCGCCCAGGCCCGCGTAGCGTCGCTGGAGGTCGAGCTGCTCGTCGTAGGCGGGCGAATTGGCCATGACCGTGTAGCCGGGACCGTGGTGCACGCTCAGCCGTCCGTCCAGGAACTCGACGATCGCGGAGTCGCCGCCGACATCTGCGAGCGAGATGTGTCCCGTTCCCGGCTTCCCGCCGATCTCGAGCGGAATGATCTGCACGCGGCTCTCGGTGAGCCAGGCGACGGCCGCGGCGACGGTGGGGAAACGATCGAGCAGGCACTGGATCGCCTGCTGCAGGCCGAGCGCCGGTCGCCCGGCGTCGCGCTCCCCGTAGTCGGACTCCGTCAGGTACAACCCGCTCGCCTGCAGGCCGGCTTCGTTGATCCCGTCGACCGCGATCCGCCCGTACATCAGCGCGACCACGCTGCCGTAGTCCGAGACCCAGGTGAAGCCGCCGGGATCACCGGCCGCGCTCTCGCGCCGCTCGCCGCGCGGGCGCAGCGCGAGCACCGTGCGCGTGTCCTCGAACCAGTCCATGCTGCGGCCGACGAACACCAGACCGCCACCGGGGGAACCTCCGGAGGACCACAGGAAACGAGTGCACATGGCCTCATCCTATGCGGCGCCCGGAACCCGCCGATATGCCCAGCGGCCCCCGCACTGCTTCACCCACCGGGTCTCCCGCACTCACCGGGCCCTAGCACCCGCCGGTCTCCCGTACCCGCACGAACGGACCGCCCTCGCCGAGCGGATCGGCTCGGCGCTGCGGCTCTCGGAGTCCGCGAACCCGGGGCGCGAGAACGTTCGCCACGGATCGGCCGGCCCCGGCTAGCGGCCGGGCCGTCGAACGGCAACCCCGATCCCGGATCCCGGAGCGGCGGATAGTCTTCGAGAGACGGGGCTGCCCGGGGTGAGACGGCATCGTCAGCGCAGAGAGGTGGATCGAGCATGAACGACACGGCGAACCGCGACGGGAGCACGGAGGACCTGAATCCCGACGACACCGCCACGGTGGCGACGATCCTGGCCGAGGTGCGCGACACGGCGCCGACGGCCACGCGGGAGCACGCGGCGGAGATGATCCGCGCACGGCTCGCACGCGCGGGGATCGAACTCGCCGACGACGCGGTCGACGACCTGGCGATGCAGGTCCTCGAGGGGCGCGAGTAACCCGCGGCATCGTCGACGTCCGTCAGAATCCCGGATGCTCCGCAGAGCAACAGTAGACCCCGTATACTTTCCGCGGGGGGTCGCTCAAGTGGCGCACGCATCGCTGAAGATCGCGCCACGGTGAACCGGGAGTAATCGTCATGACCGCATCGACGTCGCGGCCGTTCCGTCGCGCAACCGCAATAGGCCGCGTCGCGGTCGTCGCACTCGTGGGCTCGGCCATGGCCGTCGCAGCGCTGCCGAGCGCCGCGATGGCCGCGTCCACGAGCTACTCGAGCACCGCGCCGGTGGCCATCCCGGATGCCACGGGCGGCGACTGCAACGTCAACACCTCGGAGGGCGTGGCCACCAGCACCATCTCGGTGCCCGATGCCGTCTCCGTCTCGGATCTGCAGGTCGGCCTGAACATCAGCCACACCTGGCAGTCGGACCTCATCGTGGATCTCACGTCGCCCGCCGGCACCACGATCCGGCTGGTCGACCGCGTGCTCCGCTCCACCAACTGCGGTTCGAGCGGCGACAACATCGTGGCGACGCTCTCGGACGCCGCCGCGACCTCGATAGAGAACTACGGGTCGGCCGGCGCGAGCTACTCGCCGATGCAGGCGCTCAGCGCCTTCGCCGGCGAGAGCGCGGCCGGAGACTGGGTGCTCACCGTCCGGGACGTCTCGACCGAGGACTCCGGCACCCTGAACTCGTGGTCGCTGGACATCGAGTCGGCCTCGGATCTCGCGCTGGCCGACACCACCGCGGATGAGGGGGACGCGACCGCGGTCTTCACCGTGACGCGCACCGGACCGGTCTCGGACGAGGAGACGGTCGACTACACGACGGTCGACGGCACCGCCACCGCCGGCGCGGACTACACGGCCACGAGCGGCACCCTCACCCTCGCGCCGGGCGACACGAGCGGCACGATCGCCGTTCCGCTCATCGACGACGCCGTGCACGAGGGCGACGAGACCTTCGGCCTGCAGCTCAGCAATGCCGCCGGGACGCCGACGCCGACCATCAGCGTCGCCTCGGCGACGGCGACGATCGTCGACACCGACCCGCAGCCCGAGATCGCGATCGCGGACGCGGACGCCGCGGAGGGCGACGCGACCGTCTCGCTCACCGTGACGCGGACCGGCGCCACGGGGGGTTCCGACAGCGTGGAGTTCAGCACGGTCGACGGCACGGCGACGGCCGGGGCCGACTACGTCGCGACGAGCGGCACGCTCGCCTTCGCGCCGGGCGACACGAGCGCCACGATCACCGTTCCGCTCATCGACGACGCGGAGCAGGAGGGCGAGGAGACGTTCACCGTCGTGCTCGCCGGCCCCGCCAGCACGACGGGGCCGGCCCCCGCGATCGCAGTGGACACGGCGACGGTGACGATCGCGGCGAACGACGTTCCCGCACCCGCCCCCGACCCCACGGACGACCCGACGGACGATCCCACGGATACAACGACCGACGACGACTCCGACCCCGCACCTGCGGCAGAGGACACCGACGCACCGGCGACCGGACTCGTCGCGACGGGATCCGAGCTCACGATGGCGATCGCGGCAGCCGCGGTCCTGCTCGGCGCGGGCGCGGCCCTCGTCGTGCCGTGGCGCCGCAGCCGCCGACTCGGCTGATCCGCCTTCACGACGCGCACGGGAACGGCGCGGGATCCGAGCGGATCCCGCGCCGTTCCCGTGCGGTGCGCGGATCCCCGGGCCCCGATCACGACGCACGGCCCGGCCTTCACGTGGAAGGCCGGGCCGTGCGGGTTCACTCGCGTGCGGTGACGGTGACGGTCAGTACCTGAGACGGTAGATGAACGCGGCCATCGCCTCGCGGCTCAGCGAGTTCTTCGGCAGGTACTCCTTCCCGTTCGGTGAGTTCACGCCGGTGGTGAGCTTCGCGTCGTACATCCAGTTGATCTCCTTGTAGAAGCGGTCTCCCGCCTTCATGTCGATCAGCTGCGAGGTCTTCGGCGCAGTGTAGTTCTTCACCTGCTCGTCGGTCTTCGCCTGCAGACGGTAGATGAAGGCGGCCATCGCTTCGCGAGTCAGCGACTGCTTGGGCGCATAGACCGGCTTGCCCGACGCCTGCTTGATGCCCGTCGAGAGGCCCGCCTGGTGCATCCACGTGATCTCGGTGTAGAACTTGTCACCCGGGTTCACGTCGGCGAACGGCGAAGCCTGGGGGGCGACATACCCCTTCGGAGCTTCGAGCCGATAGATGAACGCGGCCATGGCCTCACGGGTGAGCGAGTCCTTCGGCGCGTAGTTCTTCCCACCGGGCACCTTGATGCCGGTGGTCAGCCCCATGCAGCTCATCCAGTCGATCTCCTTGTAGAACTTGTGTCCCACCGGAGTGTCGAGGAACACCGCCACGCTTCCCGGATCGACGCACGGCCGCGGCGGGTTGCTCAGCTGCCGCTGCGCTTCCGCGACACGAGCCAGCAGAGCGGTCTTCTCGGCCGAATCGTCCATCTCGTTCACCAGCGCCAGTACCCGATCGATGTCGGCCTGGGTGATGCCATCCTGCAGCGTCACCTTGTCGGCCTTGAACAGGCCGTCGACATCGAGCGTGGCGTCCTTGGGCTCCGGAGCGACCACGCGTTCGCCCTCGGGAGCAGCCCAGAAGATGCCGCGCGCGGCCTGGCTGAGCCCGCCCTTCGGATGGTTGCGGAACACCACGGAGGTGCCGAACACGACCGCCTTGCCGCCGGATGCGTGCTCACCCGAGATGACCGACGCCTTGGAGGCCGCCACCTCCGGCCCGTTCGTCGCGTTGGTGGCGCGCCAGTGACCGGCGAGCAGCGGGTTGTCCGCCCCGTAGCTCTGCTCGACCTTGGTGTTCGCGCCGAGGTCGGTGAACGAGACCGCCGGGTAGACGAACGCTGCGCCCTGTTCGTACGGCTTCAGGAGCGACCCGTCGGGGGTGTCCACCTTCACGATGCCGTTGCCCGAGTTGTTGCCCGCGATCGCCGTCGCCTGCAGCAGCCCGAAGGCGTTCGCCGCGGTGTTGGCCGCGGCGGAGCGGCCCGCGATGGAGCCTCCCGCGTCCACCCACGCCTGCACGGCGTCCCGGCCTGCCGCCTGCGCGCCGCTGAAGTTGAAGTTCGTGCCGACCCAGATCACGTCGACGCCGTCCAGCAGAGCGGGGTTGGCGTGGATGCTCGCCGCAGTCACCTGCGTGAGGTCGTCGAACCCGAGCTCCTCCAGCGAGAGCTTGTCGTCCTGGTTCCCCACGTAGAGGAGCTTGAGGTCCTTCAGCCCCTTCGTGCTCGGCTGAGCGAGCGCTGCGAGATCCGCCTTCGTCGCTTGCTCCACCGCGATGTCGTACGTCGCGGCGACTTCGGACACGACCGCCGCGTCCGCCTCAGCCACGACGGCCGAACCGTCCTCGAGCATCGACACGGCGACGTCCCTCCCGAGCAGGTCGTTCAGCGCCTGATAGTCGGCCACACCGGCGAGATCGAACGTCAGGTACCCGTTCTCCGGCATCGCGAGATTCGGCGTCACGGCGCTGATGAGCTTGCTCGCGCCGATGGGCGCGGCGTCGGTCGTCGAGCCGACCTTGTCGACCGTGGCGCCCCAGACGTACCCGAGGCTCCAGGCCGAGATGTCGTACATCGAGGGCAGCTTGTTCGAGATGTCCTCCCCGAGATCCAGCAGCACGTTCGCGAGCCCGCGCAGCGGCTGGTGCATGTCGACGACGTACGAGCCCTTCGGGTACGTCGTGCCCTCGACCACGGTGTCGGCGTTCAGCGTGCCGACCTGAACTCCCATGTCGAGGAGGCGCTGGACGAGACGGTTCGCGTCGCTGGCCGACCGCTGGCCGTCTCCCACGGGGATGACGTACGCGCGCGGCAGCTCCACCGCTTCCTGGTCGTCCGAGACGTCCCACTCGGCCTTCCACTGATCGGGGCCCGGCACGTCGGCGATGTTGTCGACCGTGAGCGCCTTGATGGGGGTGCCCTGCGCGCCACGGGCGAACATCTCGATCTGCCCCTTGAGCAGATCCTGCGACACCCTCGGCGTATTCAGGTAGTCGACCATGGCCACCATCGTCTCGTAGGCGTTCGCCTGGTTGATGACGGCGTTCTCGGGCGTCATCAGGCTGCGGCCGGAGATGGTGGTGCGCCCCTTCGGGATCTCCACCGTGGCGCTCAGCGCCCCGTAGAAGGGCGAGATCTGCGCGGTGAAGATCGGCGGGAAGTCGTCCCAACCCGATGCGGTGTCCCGGTAGGGGATCTTGATGTAGTCAGTGGGGGTGTTCGTCACCGAACCCCGCGGCTCCGTCAGGTAGGTGTTCCCCGGGATCTGCTTCTCGGTCACGTGATCCTCCACGGCGAGCGCGAGCGCGTAGTTGTGCGGGATCAGCAGATCGTACTCGTAGTTGGAACCGTGAGGGGGTCCGGTCGGCTCGACCTGCAGCACGCTCGTGTACCCGTGGAAGTCAGCCGTGTAGATCGGCTGCAGGGCGTTCGCCGTCTGCGTGTAGGAGGTCGCCTCCGGCGTGGTGAGGGTGATCATGTCGCGGTTGGGATCCAGGCCGAGCGCCGTCGCGCGGGTGGCGTTCGTGCGCCCGTCGGGGTTCAGCGACGGCGAGAAGTACAGTCGATTGTTGCGGAGGATCGATCCGACCTCGCTCATCGGCGCCGTCGCGAGGTGCTCGATGTACTGCAGCGCCGCGTCGGTTCCCTCCCATTCGTTGCCGTGGATGTTGTTGCTGATCCAGATGGGGGTCTTGTATCCCGCCAGCAGGCTGCTGTCCTTCTGCGCCGCGAGGGGATTGTTGCGGATCTTCTTGCGCCAGGCCTCCTGCTGCGCCGTGAAGCTCTCCGTCTCGGGAGCGGTCACCGTGACGAGGTACAGATCGCGTCCCTCGGTCGACTTGCCGATGGTCTGCACCGAGACCCGATCGCTCTTCTTCATCAGCTCCGTCAGCCGAGGAGCGATATCCGGGTGGGAGATGAGCTTCGGGACCGCGGTGTTGTAGTCGGGTTCTCCGTTGGGTCCGGTCGGATTATCGCGGAAGAAATTCAGTTGCGGCTGGAACGGATACGACTTCGGCATATCGAGCGTGTTGCCGGAGGTCGGTTCCACCCCCGCCGCTTCGATCTGCGCGGGAGCCGGCACGGGCTCGACCACAACCGTGCCCGGCCCCCGGCCGTCTTCTGCATACGCCGCCGGCCCGAACGCAGAAACCAGCAGTGTGGCCACGGCCACTCCGCCGATTCCCGCGAAGAGTTTCCTTCGGAACATGTGTACCTCTTCACTCGTCATTGAGTCATTCCTCCCCATTAAGGTGTCCGAATTGGACAACTGCAGCCTAGGCCGCATTTCGGGAGGGGGTCAATATTTACTATGCTGCCAGCGCGATATTGATCGATTTGCGCAATACGTAGTATTGACCCCTGCAATGATCCTCTGGAGGGTACGGCTGTGCCGAGGCGGCGGGAACGCGGCCCTCCGCTCTCACTCTCTCGGGGAGATCGTCGGTGCGATCGAGCGCGTCCGGAGGACTCCGAATGCATCGTCGAAGCCACGTCCTGCGGGGTGCATGACACGACCACCCGGGCCGTCTCCCCCGCCGCAGCTGCGGCCCGCCGGGCGCAACGGCGAGAACGCGACCGACACGATCGCTAAAATTGCATCGTGGCTCTTCCGAGTATCGTCGACGAACTCCTCTGGGCCGGAGCCATCGGATCCAGCGGGTTCCTCGTCGTCATGCTCATCGAGGGCTGGCTCAGGCCCGGCTACTCGCCTGTCCGGCACCCTGTGAGCGCACTCGCGCTGAGTCCTCGCGGGTGGATCCAGGTGACGAACTTCGCAGTGGCAGGCCTTGCGATCATTGCAGGAGCCATCGGCATGCTCCTGCAGGGCGCAGGGCTGCTCGCATACGGCATACTGATCTTCGGCATCGGGCTGACCTGTTCCGCAGCCCCCATGGACCCGAGTCGCGGCTATCCGCCCGGCGCCCCGGAGGGCGACCCTGCCGAGCCGAGCTGGCATCACCGGCTTCACGATCTGGCAGGCGCAATCGTGTTCTTCTCACTTCCCGCCGTCGCCTTGATCGCGGTGTTCGCCTTGCCCGCGTGGTGGATGAAGCTCGGTGCCGGCACAACGACTGTACTTCTCTGCGCAGCGATCACCGTTTGGAGCAGGGCGTGGGAGAACGATTCGCCCCGGGCCGGGCTCGCGCAACGGCTGTTCATCGTACCCGGATGGCTCTGGCTCGCCTCGGTGTTCGCAAGTCTCGCCACTGCATAGAGAAGGTGCTCGTTCTCTCGACAACGGTGCACTCGTCCGGCGTATCGCGGCGGGACCCCGCTTGACCGAGCATCCCCGGGGCGCCCAGCCCTTGTCCCGCGCTTCTCACGCGAATGACCCCCAACCTGAAGAACTTCATCCCAGGTCAGGGGCCATATTCATTCTCGTGCGCGAGGGGGGACTTGAACTGATCCGTTCCCCCTCGCACACGAAATCGTGAATCGGCGTTCTGCCGCATGATTCCGCGGTTTCTGCGAGGCCCACCTGTGGATAACTGCACCGCGATTCACAACCTAGCAGCGTCG